>NZ_JBBMFA010000069.1:0-77211 GCF_040096265.1 Ruthenibacterium intestinale | reverse complement strand
GCTGCCGGTACCGGCAGCCGCACAAAAAGACACAAGAACTCTCCCAAAGAAAAGTCTTTGTATGAACCCGGCACCTGATGGCGCACAAGGTGAGCATTGGCTGCCAAGCCAGAGCTACTTTGTTTACTGGTAAAGTATACCGCGCTTACCCACACCTGTCAAGAGCTTTTTCAAAATCTTTTCCCTATTTCTCAAAAGGGACATCGATCTCACACCCAAGATCAAAGGAATAGATGGTGCAGGCCGTTACTTTTACCGGAAGACGTTTTTCCACCGCAGCCTTGTACAGCAGCAGTTGCTGTGCATAACTTTCCCGAAACTGTTCCTTGCTCTTCCCACGGTCCGTCTTGTAATCCACAATCTCTGCCCGATCACCGTTGATCAGAACTGCATCCGCAATTCCCTGCACCAATACTGGCTGGTTCTGAAATGCTGGAGCAATCTCCGGCTGAACATACTTCGCAGGCACGGCTGTCAAAAAGGCATACTCCCGCAGCAGTCTCTCTGCCGCAAGCATTCGTTTGGCAAGATCTGTATGGAAGAACATCTCGATTCGTTTTTCATCCAGCTGTGCCGCAATGTGCGCATCAATATATTTCTCCGAAACAAGGCGCTCCACCTCTTCCTTAAGATGGGCGCACGCCGCCTTCAAGTCCGCAAACTGCAGTACACTGTGAAGTGCTGTTCCCTTCTCTGCCGCGGTCATCCCTTCGCGATAAAGGAAAGACGGACGCGCCAGCACAGGCTGTTCGCCCCCGTGCGCCAAGCCCGACACGCTCAGTTTTGCAGGCAGTTCACTCAGCGCAGCGCGGGGATAACAGGCTTCAAAATTCCGTCGAAGTTTTTCCAGCAGGTCCCCGTCCGGTTCAGCCGTGCGTACAAACACGCTCGCGCGCTCTGCCTGTTCCTGCTCCGGCAGAGGTTCCACGGATGCATCCATTTTGCCCTGTGCACGGTACAGCGGCAGTGTAGCACCGCCCGCCAGCGCACGAAGCTCGTCGCAGTCAGGATGCAGCAGCGCCGCTGCGCAAATCCACGGGGCAAAACTGTTCGCCTTGCTCAGAAAGTACGGAGACGCGCCGCCTGCTCCCGCCATCTGCGTTGCCAATTCCGAGAGCATTTTTTCCGGCTTGGTGGCCGGCACAGTCAAGATCAGTTTATCTCTTGCCCGCGTCAGAGCCACATACAGAATGCGCATCTCTTCGCTGACGGACTCTGCGCGCAGAGCCATACCGATGGCCCGGTGCGGCGCAGTGGCATACAGTCCACCTTCTCCTGCGCGCAATGTCATGCCGATGCCCAGTTGCGGATGAAACAGCACACGATTGGAAATGTCCCGCAGATTGAATTGGTGCGAAGCGTCCGCCAGAATCACCACAGGAAACTCCAGTCCCTTGGAGCGATGGATCGTCATAATGGAGACGCATCCTTTGGGCAGTGAAACCATACCGGCAGCAGGCAGAGCTCCGCTTTCAATGGCATTGTCCGCCATACGGATGACTGCCGAAAGCCCGCCCGCTCCCACAGAGCCAACCCACGCCACAAAGGCGCGCAGCGTCTCTCTGCGTTCAGCGCCGTTCTCCATAGCTCCCACTGCCGCAAAATAATGCGTTCGGGCCAGAATCTCGTCGCACAATTGCGATACCGGCATTGTTGCGGCCAGCGTTCGCAGATGGCGCATCAACCGGCAGAAATGCATTGATTTCTCATCTCTGCTCTGTGTCAGTGCTCCATACAAACACATTTTGGGGTGCGCGGCCCGCAGGCGGACCAGGTCGTCCGGATCAAACCCGAACATAGGGCTCAGCAACACCGCAGCCACATGTACATCCTGCGCCGGATTATCAATAATGCGCAGCATCGAGAGCAGCGGAGCGGATTCGCTTGCCGTCAAAGGGCTGTCTCCCGCATCCGCCGCCACCGGAATTCCCTGTCCTTCCAAGGCTTGCTCATACAAAGAAAAACGTGTTCGACTGCGAAGAAGAATGCAAATATCTCCATACTGACAAGGTCTGGTTCCGCCGTTCTTTTCGCGCACGGGGAACTTTTCCTGCACCAGACGCCGCACTGCCTGCGCCACAGCGGACGCATCTCCCAAATCCGTCATTTTTGCGCCCTGATCCACAATGCGGATCTCAAGAGGACCACCGTCATATTCGTCCGGTACTCCGCGGTACAGCATTTCATCGGCATTGTACTCCACGTCGCCCACCTGACGGTTCATCACACAGGTAAATACATCATTCACGCTGTCGATCACATTTCCGGCGCTGCGAAAATTGTTCCCCAGTGTAATGGTGGCAGGATGCGGGCCACCCTCCCGATAAGGTGTAAACGCTCCCCGCTGCGCAATAAAAATCTCAGGGCTTGCCAATCGAAACCGATAAATACTCTGCTTGACGTCTCCCACGAAAAACAAATTGGAAGCATCATCATTTGCCAGGCACCGGTACAAAAGCGCCTGAAGCGCATTGGTATCCTGGTATTCGTCCACCATGACCGCATCAAAACGAGCGCTGACCGCCCGCGCGACTGCCGTTTTCTGATCGTCCTCCGTACACAGAAGGCGAAGCGAAAGATGTTCAAAGTCGCTGTATTCCAACACCTTTTGTTCAAGCTTGGCCGAAAAAAAACGTTGTTCAAAACCGCGCACTGCCTTCGTCAGCGCTCGCAGCATCGGCAAAATGCACTGCCGGTCCTCTTCGAACTCGGCCTGCGTGCAAAGGAAGATTTTTTCTTTAAGTTCTTTGTGGACTTTCTTCACTTCTTCCCGCAGAGCTTTGACCGCCTCCATATCGGCACCGTCGTAGCCGCGTACCGCCTTCAGAGACGGAGGTGTGTAGTCCTGCGCGCAAAGCAGCGCACTGTCCCACCGTCTTTTCTGCAGCCACGAAGACATCGCCTCAAAAAAAGCCTGATCGGACTGCAGTGCAGCAGCATAGTTGAGCAAGGCCGGTTCCTCGTCCACAATCTTTTGCGCAGAACACAGCAGCGCCTGTGCATTATGAACCGCTTCCTCAGCGTTCCGAAGCAGGAAATCGCCCCATTTTGTCTGTTCCAGTGGGCGTTCTTCCTCGTAATCCGCACACAATTCACGCAGAGCACGCTCCGGATGAGGCAGCGTCCTTAGGAAATCGTACAATCTCAGCACCGCATCGGCAGCCGCTGCGTCGCTGCGCGCGCGGCCGTAACTGTCTGCAAACGTACGAAAATCCGGATCCTCATACATCTCTTCCAGCGTCTGCATCAGAGAATCGTTGCGCAAGGAATACGCGGTGGCGTCATCCGCCAGGCCAAAATCCGGCGGAAGATCCAGCTGAGCAAAATATGTTTTCAGCAGCTGCATACAAAATGCGTCAATGGTGCAGATGTCGGCCCGCCCCAGCAGAAGGCGCTGCCGACGCAGCCAAACGCTGCCCGGATTTTCAGCAGCTTCCTGCGCTAAACGTTCCGCAATTCGACCGCGCAGCTCCTCTGCTGCTGCGCGGGTAAAGGTTACAATCAGCAGACGGTCCGCTGCAACGGGATGTCCTTCATCGCAAATCAACCGCACAGCCCGCTCCACAAGCACCGCTGTTTTTCCGCTTCCCGCGGCGGCACTGACCAACAGGGTTCCGCCCCGATCCTCAATGGCCTGGCGCTGCGCACTGGTCCATTTTCGCGTCTCCGCCATCAGGATTCCTCCTTTTCCACAGGTGTTTCAAACACACCCTTGGGTGCGCTGACATAGGCTTCGTCCCGACCGTCTTCATGACGGCAAACCGCCCGATAATCGCAGGTATCACAGGGGCAGTGTGTTGTATTGCGCAAAGGCACCGCACGAATATCTCCCTCATACAGGCCTTTGGCCATTTCCACCACCAACTGCTCTACATAGTGTCGGATATTTCCGATCTTTTCCAGATGTGCCAGTTTGGAACTGGACCGGGGCGTCCCGTTTTTCAAAAAGCTGACCGGCACAAACAAACCGCTGGCCTCTTTATCCATCCCCCGCAGCACAACTTCATCGTTCAGTACCAGCCCATCCACCTGATACAAGGGCAGATTCGCCGCCTGTGCACGCGGCATACTTCCCGGAGCGGGATCGCTGAGCAGATAAAGCACTCCTGATGCCACCGGGTCGCTCAAATCTTTTCCGTTCCGGCAATAGGTAAACAGATACAAAAGCATCTGTGTGTTCAACCCACAGTATACGTCTTCCAAGCTGAAGCTTTTGGAACCTGTTTTGTAATCCACTACACGTACATACTGACGGCCTTCCCGACGCATGATATCCACACGGTCGATCTGTCCTACCACCTGCACAGTATGTCCATCCGGTGTTTTCAATGTCAGCGGCCGAATTGCCCCCTCGCCATCTCCGATTTCCTGCTCAAACGCCACCGGATGGAAAGAGCTCTGGGCCTGTTCCTGCTGAAGATAACACAGCAAATGCCCCACGCTCTTCTTCAGCCTTTCTACCAGATAAGCAAAACGGGCTGAAGCCTCCGGCATGTTTTCCTTCACATACTCCTCAGCCACCTGCTGCGCAAGCTGCAGCAGCTGTTCCCGCGGCATGTCCGCAAAGCCCTCACCTGCCCGCCGCATGACCTGCTCCAAAATATAATGGATGAGGCTGCCGCTCTCCATTGGAGAAAGCTCGGCTCTTTTGCGGGGTCTGATTTTCAGAACATACTGCAAAAAATAGCTGAAGCGGCACCGGTAGTATTGTTCCACTCGTGTGGGTGACAGCCGCAGATTCCGGCCGATCACCTTTTCCAGTGCACCGGTATCTCTCGCTCGCATCGGCATCGAATTCGCGGCATTTTCCATGGAAGACAAACTTTCCGCCGCCTGCGGCTGTTCAGCCAGCGCGGCTGCCAGCGCGGCCGTTTCAGCGGTATCATCCCGATACTGCTCGCCATACAAATCCAGCGCAGCTGCGCAGGTAGGTGTCAATTCTTCAAGTGACAGGCGATCCGCCTGGGGTTCCAGCGCCGCCACTGGCGCCAGAGCCGACGCCATGGGGGATCCTCCCCCTTCAGGCGCGACATAACTGATATAAAGCCGCTGTGAGGGCGCTGTCATCGCCCGATAAAAAAACATTTGCTCTAAAAGCGTTCGATTCTCATATCCGCCCGGCATCTGAACGCCAGCCTGCACCAGAAGGTCACGGTCTGCGTGTGTCAGAAGTCCGCTGGCTCCTGCCAGTTTTGGGAACTTTCCCTCAGACACCCCCATCACAAAGCACACTTTGGGACTATCCAACCGCATTCGGTCTGCTGTTGTCAACATAACCGCATCCTGTGTTTCCGGCACATGACCCAAATCCGCACTGCGCACCAAAAGGAGGAACAGATCCGCATATTCAGCAGCTGTCACCTCATCGTCTCCCAAAAGCTGCTCCATCTGTCCCAAAAGCTGCATCGCCTCATCCCACGTGCGATACACCGCCTGCTCTCGCACCGGATCTCCAACCTCGGAAAACGATTTTGCAAGATTCACCGTTTGTTCATCCGCACCAAAAGAAGTCAGAAGGAAATAAAGCTGCCGGGAAATTCCCGCCGCCGTCTGGCCTTTAGCCGCATTTAAAAACGTCTCAATGCGCGGCACAACGGATGCGCGGATTTCTTCCACCTCTTCCAATGTTTTCTGGTCTTCCGGTGACATCTGCCCACCAAAGCCAGCTGGATTTTTGGTAAAGGGAGAACGCCACTCCGCCGCCTTTAACCGCCAAGTATAGGCATAATTTTCGAGAACAGCAATCTGTTGAGCCGTATAGCCGCACAGATCCGTCTTCAACAGGCGAAGCAACGGCTCGGTTGATATCCCCCGCGCCAATAACTCCAGCGCCGCATTTAAAAACGCAGCTACACCGGTGTGTTCCAAGGTCTCTGTTCGGTCTGTAAAATAAGGAATTCCTGCCAGTCCGAACTCATAGCGAATGGGCGCATCGTAATCATCAAGTAGACGGCAAATCACCGCGATATCGCTGTAAGCCAAGCCATCTCGCCGCACCAGCGAAGCAATCCGACAGGCCACTGCTTTGCACTCAGCATAAATGCTGCGGGCCGGTGTCAAATAAACCTGCTGTGCGCTGACCGCCTGTGCTTCCCCCAGAGCCAGTGCCTGTGCCGCAGCCAGCAGTCCCGGTGCCTGTTTATGGCGCAGATCTTCCTCCAACACTTTGGGAGCCGCCGCAGCCACACCTTCTCGCGCGGCAATGCGCCGTAAGCGCTGGGCCGTCATTTTTACCGGGCTGAACAATCCCAGTCCAGCCTCTTTATCCGCCGTGCCGTCACAGCAAAGAGCAACGGTACACCGCTCGGCACGAACCAGCTTTTCCAGCAGCCGGTACTGTGGTGCTGTAAACCCATCGAAGTTATCGATAAACACTTCTGTGTTCTGCAAAAAATCCGGATCCATACGCTGTGCGGCAACCGTCAGCCGGTCAGCCGGGTCCATCGCGCTTCCCTCGATAATTTTCTCATACGCAGCAAACAGCAGGCCCAGTTCCTGCAATTTTTCGCCATCTGCGTTTTTACCTGCTATGCGCAGTACATTTTCGGGCTGCGCCCCAGCCGTCTTCAGCTCCTTGATCGCCTCGGCACACAAATTGCAGAAGCCGGTATTTCTTCGGTGTCTGCGATAATTCTGCACTTCATCGCCCATCGTATCCAATGCGCGGCGCACCGCTACTGCACGGGCCGCGTCCGTCAGCGTGGGGATACAGACTCCGCCAAATGTTTTCAGCAGGAATTCTGCCAGACTGGTAAAGCTGTACACATCCACCAGTGCACCCAGCCGGTCGCCCAAAACGCGGTACACCATCGTTTCCGCGGAGGAAGAAAACTGTTCGGGCACAATCAGGATACTGTGTTTTCCCGCAAGTGCCTGCGCCTTCATCAATGCGAGGACCCGTCCGGTCTTTCCTGTGCCGGACAGTCCCAAAATTAAATGGAGCATTTTGTCTTCCCTCCGCTGTTTTTGCTACGTTTTATTATAACGGATTCCACCGCACAAAAAAAGCCCACGGAACAATCCGTGGGCTTTAAAGCAATTAATAATTCTTTGCCTGCAGAATGAAATATCCCTGCGGATGATCGCAGACCGGGCATTTCTCCGGGGCGTGTGTGCCAATATGAACATGGCCGCAGTTGGAGCACACCCAAACCTGCTCTGTCTCACGTGCAAACACCTTGCCCTGCTCGATGTTCGCCTTCAAGGCGCGATACCTCTCCTCATGCTCTTTCTCGATCTTGCCCACTGCCTCAAACAGGTACGCCAGCTGCGTGAAGCCCTCTTCTTTCGCAGTAGCCGCAAAGCCGGCATACATGTCGGTCCACTCATAATTTTCACCGGCAGCCGCATCGTCCAGATTGGTCATCGTATCGGGAATTTCCCCATTGTGCAGCTGTTTAAACCAGATTTTTGCATGCTCTTTCTCATTGTTTGCAGTCTCTTCAAAAATCGCTGCAATCTGGTTGTAACCTTCCTTTTTGGCTTTGGAAGCATAATACGTATATTTGTTGCGCGCCTGGCTTTCACCCGCAAAAGCGGTCAGCAGATTCTGTTCGGTTTTCGAGCCTTTCAATTCCATGATAAACTTCTCTCCTTTACTTCTTTTTGATTATAAATTGACGGCGGACAACCGCCTTTCAAACAAAGTATGCGGTGTTTTACTCTGTTTCATGCTTCCGGCAAGCTGGACACACACCTGTAAACACAATATCATACTGCACATCGCAATAGCCGGTCATTTGCTCTACTTTGCGGCTGATTTCCTTGTTTTCATCCAGACAAACATCACAAAGCGCACCACAACAGATGCATTCAATGTGAAAATGCGGCGTAAGCGTATAATCAAACCGGTCTGCACCTTCCGGCATACGCACATGGCGCAGCACGCCATCCTCTGACAGACTGCTCAAATTTCGATATACCGTAGCCTTGCTGACAGTGGGATGTTTCTGGGCGATGTGAGCGTAAACCTCATCCGCCGTGGGATGGTCTGCCAGTTGCGCCACAGCATCCAACACCAGCTGCTTTTGGATGGTGTTCCGTTTCTCCATCTCCATTCTCCTCTCTTTTGCTAATGATATTTTATATCATTAAGTACAAATTGTCAAGAGGAGTTTTTCAAATTAATCTATGCAAAAAGCGCCCCCGATGGTTCGGGGCGCCTGATTTCTTACGGATTGGTATTTTTGGGCTGCGGCGCAGTGCGCTTTGCACCGCGTTTACCGGACTGGCGCAGTGTGGCGCGCACATTCTGCACATCGCTCAAACTGCTGGAGAGCTGCTCCTCCGTCTGCCGGAGCATATTCTCACAATAATTGGTCACTGTGGCACGCATCTCTCTGCTCTGATTCTGCGCACTTGTAATCATCTCGGTTGCCTTCTGCTGCGCCGTCTTCATGATCGCTTCTTCGGCCACCATAGTGCGGGCTCGCTCTTCTGCACGTTTGATGATCATATCTGCTTCGCGTTTCGCTTTGTCTATAATTTGCGTGCGATCTTTCACAACCGCTTTGGCCTGCTGAATTTCCTGCGGCATGTTCAGGCGAATGTCATCAATCAATTCGCGCACCTTTTCCACATCCACCATGCGCTTGCCGCCGCTGAACGGCACATTGAGCGCATCTTCAAGCGTTTCGTCCATGACATCCAGCAATTCATCGATTGACATGATACATTACTCCTTTTCCTGCCCCTGTGCGAGGCGTTTTACGATTTCTTCACAAATAGATTCCGGCAAAAACTCACTCACATCGCCGCCAAAGCCCGCTACCTGCCGTACCATGCTGGACGAAAGGTACATGTAACTGGAGTCGGTAATGACAAACATCGTCTCCAGCTCCGGGTTCAGCTGCTTATTGACCAGAGCCTGCTGGAACTCATACTCAAAATCCGTCACCGCGCGCAGGCCCTTGATGATGGTACACGCGCCCACCCGGTATGCATAATCCGCCAAAAGACCGTGATAGGAATCCACTTTGACATTGGGAATATGCTCACAGGCTTTCCGAATAAAATCCACTCGTTCTGCCGCTGAAAACGTCGGTTTTTTGTTCGGGTTTACCAGAACCAGCACAATTACGGCATCAAACAATTTTGCAGAGCGTTCGATAATGTTCAAATGGCCCTTTGTGATTGGGTCGAAACTACCGGGGCAAATCGCTATTTTCATCCGCAAGCTCCTCTTCATCCGCATATTCATAGCGCGCCAGCGCCACCTTGCCGTACTTATAATGCTTTCTGCACACCAAGCACCCGCAACGTTCCGGAAGCTGCGCACCGTATTCCGTCTCAGCCAGAACCACACCGCCCGGCTTCACCACGCGCGCCACCAGCGGAAGCAGCGCAGCTACCGTCCCCTGATGGTAAGGCGGATCCATCAGAATCAAATCAAAAGGTTCCCGCGCCGTGGAAAGGAAATGCTGTGCCTGCGTTTGGGAAACACTGGCTTTTCCGGCCAGGCCAGCCGCACGAAGATTCTGACGAACGATTTCGCAGGCGCCTCTGTCCTGATCGATGAATACACACCGTTTGGCGCCCCGGCTGAGCGCTTCGATTCCCAGCTGCCCGGAGCCCGCAAACAGGTCCAGTACCTCCGCTCCTTCCAAAAGGAACTGCACAGAACTAAACATGCTTTCCTTGACACGGTCAATGGTGGGACGAGTGATCTCCTCGCCCGGCAGCGCAGACAACTTCACGCCGCGTGCGCTTCCCGCGATGACACGCATTCGATCCACCTCACTCTTTCGTTTGTTCTGCTGTTATTTTATTATGGAGGGCATAGCGGCATTTGTCAAGTTTGGCGAAAGTAATCGTACACTGCCTTTGCAGCGCGTTTGGACACGCCTTTTGCCGCGCACAGCTCCTCATATTCCGCCTGTCGAACCGCCGTCACCGTTTTAAAATGGCTCAGCAGGGCCTTTGCCGTAGCAGGTCCTACTCCGGGCACATTCTGCAAAGTGGAAGCATAAGCGCGTCCTTTTTGGAGGCGTTTGCGATAATCGTTGGCCCAGCGGTGCGTTTCGTCCTGAATAGACGTAATAAAGCTAAAAACACTTTTATGCATGGACAACTGGATTTCTTCCCCGTCTGGAGTGATAAGGCCCCGGGTCCTGTGGCGGTCATCCTTGACCATGCCGAACAAAGGCACCGCCGCCAAAGGCGTATTTTCCAGCGCTTTTCGCACAGCGGAGATTTGACCCTTTCCGCCATCCAAAAGAATCAGATCCGGTTTGACCGCAAACTGTCCCCTACCGCCTTTTTCATATTCCGAAGCCCGTCGGCTAAGCGTTTCTGCCATGGACGCATAGTCGTCGTTCACAAACACCGTCTGCATCTTAAAGCGGCGATACCCTGCCTTTTTGGGTTTTCCGCCCTCAAACACCACCATTCCCGCCACGCTGGTCCCATCTCCCCAGTTGGAGATATCGTAGCTCTCGATCACCTGGGGCGGCTGACGCAGTCCCAGCAGCGCCGCTGTTTCATCCAGCAGCTTTTGTTCCCGGGCATAGCGCCCGCTCTCCCGTGCAAGGCGCTCAAAGGCGTTGGTGCGCGCCATCTCCACCAGCTTAGCCGTGTCGCCCCGGCGCGGCACATACAGCTGTACTCTGCTCCCCCTGGTTTCTTCCAGCAGACGACGAAGATCTTCCCATCCATCCGGCAGTTGATCCACTGCAATACTCTTGGGAATGAACTCGCTGTCCTCTAAATAGTAACGCGGCAAAAACTCGTTGCGTACCGCAGTCACATCCTGTGTGTCATGGAACAAAAACTCTCGCTTATCCACCAAACGTCCTTCCCGAAAACGGAGAATGGCAGCGCACACAGCGGTTGCGCTGGCCGCAAGCGCGAACACATCCTGCTCGTCCACACTGCTGCGCACCACTTTCTGCCCACGGCTGACCTTCTCTATGGCATTGATCTGGTCCCGGAGCATCGCCGCCCGCTCAAAGTCCAGCTTCTCTGCCGCCTCTTCCATGCGCTGGCGCAGAAGCTTCAAAATCTCCCCCTGGCCGTGCCGGATCAAGTGGAGCGCACCGTCCACCGCCTCTCCATACATCTCCCGGCTGATTTTTCCGGAACAAACCGCCATACACAACCCAATGTGCGCGTTCAGACACGGCCGTCCTTTCCCGATATCTTGCGGAAACTTTTTATTGCAGCGCGGCAGACGAAATACATTATTGGCGGTTTCCACCATTTCCCGCACCGCGAAACTGGAAGTGTACGGACCGATGTATTCTGCGCCATCGTCCTCTTTCTGCAAAACAGCCGAAATGCGGGGATATGCTTCTTTTGTCACTTTGACATAGCTATACCCCTTGTCATCTTTAAGAAGGATGTTGTACTTGGGTTTGTGCTGCTTGATCTGGCTGCACTCCAAAACCAGCGCCTCAAATTCGCTCTGGGTTACAATCACATCGAACTCATACGCATTGTGAATCATTTTCGTCACTTTTGCGTCATGAGGTACACCTTCACGAAAATACTGCGACACACGGGTACGCAATCGTTTCGCTTTGCCAATATAGATGATCTCACCCGCTTTATTGCGGATAATATAGACGCCCGGCAGCAAGGGAAGCATTTTCGCCTTCTGCCAAAGTTCATATTTTGTCATGCCTCGCCCGCCTTCCTGAAAAAGAAAATGCGCCGCCAATTACCAGGCAGCGCATTTTATGTTTCATCAAAATTTATTCGCTGAAACCGGAATTCACCAGTTTAATCAAGCCTTCAACAGCAGCCTGCTCGTCAGCGCCGTCAGCAATAATGCGAATCGTAGTACCGCCCACGATGCCCAAAGACAGAACACCCAGAAGGCTCTTTGCATTGACTCGACGCTCTTCCTTCTCCACCCAGATAGAAGATTTAAACTCATTAGCTTTCTGGATAAAGAAAGTAGCGGGACGTGCATGCAAGCCGACCTGATTCTCCACAGTTACTTCTTTCACAAACATAGCAAACGCTCCTTATCATGTATCTTGTGCCTTTGTCCTTATTGTATACCAAAAACTTTCAAAACGTCAATAATTTCGGACGCAATCCGATAATTTTTGCAACTATGCCTTTAAACGGGCTTACTCATCCGGCCGCGTTTGTGCATCTTCACCAGTTAGTTTTCAACAACATAGGCGAATTATACAATCGTTCTCTTGTTTCTTTATGAATTTTCGCCATTGACTTTTTTCTGATATTCCCGATACAAATCCGGCCTGCGCGACCGTGTTCGTTCCAGGGCCTGTTCTTTTCGCCATTTCGCAATATTTTCGTGATGGCCGGACAAAAGAACCGGCGGTACACTGCGCCCATTCCACTCTTCCGGGCGGCTGTACTGCGGATATTCCAAAAGCCCGCTGTAATAACTCTCTTCTTCATACCCTTCCGGACTGGAGAGGACACCCGGGCACAAGCGAAACACACTGTCGGCCACCACCAGTGCAGCCAACTCTCCGCCGGTGAGCACATAGTCTCCAATGGAGATCTCCTCATCTGCCAACGCTTCGATGACACGCTCATCAATCCCCTCATAATGGCCGCATACCAGCAAAAGACTGTCGTACGTTGCCAGACGCTTGCAATGTTCTTCGTTCCACGGCTGCCCTGCCGCTGTCAAAAACACCACATGGGGCCTCGCATGCCCCGCCTGTTCCACCTGCCGGATCACATCCTGGCAGCAGTCGTAAATGGGCTGCGCCTGCATGATCATGCCATGACCGCCTCCATAAGGGTAGTCATCTACCTGTTTTTGACGGTTCAGCGTATAATCGCGTATCTGGTGGGCACAAAACTCAATATGACCGCGTCGGCGCGCACGTCCGATGATGCTTTCACTCATCACCCGTTCACACATTTCCGGAAAGAGTGTCGCAACGTCAATCCTCATCGTCGTTTCCTCCGCCGGACGTAAACATCCCCGCAATCGGCCGAACCGTAATAAAGCCCTCTTCCGGTTTCAACTCACCCAAAAACTCCTTCACTGCCGGGAACAGAAATACCTCCCCCTGCTCATTCCGCACCTCGTACACATCGCTGGCTGCAGGATGTGTGACATCTGTCACTGTGCCGTACTCCTGTTTCGTATCCGCATCCAGCACCTTGCATCCAATGATATCCTGCACAAAAAAACGTCCCTCCGGCAGCTGTACATCCGCTCGCGAAAAATAGGCAATTTTCCGAACAAGCGCACGTGCTGCGCCCATCGAATCCACGCCTTCCAATTTGACAAGGCACATTCCTTTATGGACGCGAGCTGATAAAACCTTTTGCTCTTTTTCCCCGTTTCGTCCCAGAAAAAGACGCGGAAGCTGCGTAATAAAGTCCGCATCATCGCACCAGGGATACAATTTCAATTCTCCCATTACGCCGTGCGTGGTGACAAACTCTCCCGCCTCAAGATACTCTTTCATTGTTCTCCTCCATTCAGGATTTAATCACAACACCCAAAAGTTTTGCCAAATCACAGGCCTGCAGCGCCGTGACGATTGCTCCCCGCACCTCTGGGCCTTCCAAGCGAATCCCATCAATCTCGCAGCTGGTGAGATCTATCCCGTTGAGCGATGTCCTGAAGAAATCCACCGCACGCAGGTCGCAGCGTTCAAAACAAAAACTCGACTTCTTTCCCAACGCAGAAAAAGACGCCTCCTGAAGATTACAATCTTCAAAAACAACATTTTTCAGACGGCTTTCCGGCAGCATCAGCCCATCAGCCGTGCAGTTTTGAAACAAAACATCCTGAAGAGACGCTCCTGCCAGATTTGCACCGGAAAATTTACAATTTACAAAACGTACGCGCTGCAATGTACTTTCCATCAGACGAAGGCCAGACAGTTCACACCGTTCAAACACCACGTCCCGGAGCCAGCTTTTGGACAGATGCGCCCCCGTCAGCCGGCAGCCCAAAAACGAACACGCTTTGTATTCTCCCTTTTCAAGCACCCATCCGGCAGCACTGCCCGTGCAGAAGCGATAAGCTTCCAGCGCACTTTCATCGCTTTGTGCCATACTCAACGCCTCTTTCAGCGAAATGGCACTCTCCATCTGCAAAGGAAGAACCGGCTCTGCTATTCGCATTCGTGGTCTCCTCTCTTTCGCTCAAAAAAAGCCGGGCGCTTACCCGGCTTTTATGTTCACATCATTTTCTGTCCAAGCGCACACGAGGCATCACCGGACGCTTTGCAAGGATAAGCCCCACAACGCTGAACACAACTGCAGCAATACTGACCACAGCACTGACGATCCCCAAGATCAAACCAGTCAAACGAAAGGCTCCGCCATGTCTCATTTCAAAACGCTCCTCTTCCTTTATTTAATACAGTATACCCTGTTTTGAAGCAGAATGCAAGGACGAACGCTCAGCGGCAAAAGCGATTGATATATGCATCCAGACACTTCTGAATGATAGCACGTGCCTCATCCGGGCCCTGTTCTTCATCCACGACCGTTTCCTTACCTTCCAGATTTTTATAAACACTGAAGAAATGCCGCATTTCGGAGAAGATGTGGCTGGGGAGTTCCGAAATGTCGCGGTATCCATTGTACATGGGATCCTCGAAGGGAATGGCAATGATTTTTTCATCCAGTTTCCCCTGGTCACGCATGGTGATAACGCCGATCGGATAACACCGCACCAGGCTCAGAGGCGCGATGGTTTCACTGCAGAGGACCAGCACATCCAGCGGATCCCCGTCATCTGCATAGGTGCGGGGAATCAGGCCATAGTTGGCCGGATAATGTGTGGAAGTATACAAAATACGATCCAAAATGATATGGCCGGTTTCCTTATCCAACTCGTATTTCTTCTTGGAACCTTTTTCGATCTCGATGACCGCGATAAAATCATCCGGATTAATCCGGGCCGGACTGATGTCATGCCAAATGTTGGTCATACTGCTTATTCCTCCCCCAATGGTTTGCTGTAAATATTCACCAGATTCAAAAGAACGCCCACTGCTTTCTCCATGCTCTGCACGGTAATGCACTCATACGGGCCATGGAAATTATATCCACCGGTTCCAAGATTGGGGCACGGCAAACCCATATAGGAAAGCGTTGCGCCATCTGTACCGCCGCGGATCGGTTCCACACACGGTTCCACACCTGCATCGCGTGTAGCCTTTTTTGCATTTTCAATCAAATGCATGCAGGGTGCAATTTTTTCGGCCATATTGTAATAGCTGTCGTGCAGTTTCAAACGAATAACCGCTTTCGGGTACTTTTCGCTGAGCTTATCCGTAATTTCAACCAACAGGCGCTTGCGTGCCTCAAATTTTTCCCGGTCATGATCGCGCACAATATATCCCATGCGTGCATGCGCATCTGTCCCCGTCAAGCCATCCAGGTGGAAGAATCCCTGGTATCCATCCGTATGCGCAGGCGTCTCATCTGCCGGAAGCATACTGTTCAGTTCGCAAGCCACCAAGAGCGCATTGACCATCACATCCTTTGCGCTTCCCGGGTGCACGGATACCCCTTGGATCTCGATTTCCGCGCTGGCCGCATTGAAGTTTTCATACTCCACACCGCCCACAGCGCCGCCATCCATGGTATAAGCAAAATCCGCGCCGAAATGCTCCACATCAAACAAGGATGCTCCCTCTCCGATCTCCTCGTCCGGCGTAAAAGCCACGCACAATTTGCCATGAGGCAAATGATCCTGCTGAATTCGTTCACAAACCGTCAAAATCTCAGCAATACCCGCTTTATCATCCGCGCCAAGCAATGTGGAACCATCTGCGGTAATCAGCGTTTCCCCTTTGTGCTCCGCCAGAAACGGAAACTCGTCCACTTTTAATACTGTACCGCCGTGCGGAAGGGTCACGTCTGTTCCATCGTAATTTTCATGCAGCAGCGGGCAGACGTTTTCACCGGAAAAACCAGGTGCTGTATCCATGTGAGCCACCAACCCAAGCGCCGGTGCTTTTTCGCATCCCGCCGTTGCCGGAAGCGTTCCATACACATAGCCGTATTGATCCACATGCGCGTCTTTCAGGCCAAGTTCTTTCATCTCTTTCACCAGCATGTGTGCCAAATCCAGCTGGCGTTCGCTGGAAGGATGTGCACCCGACTGCGGATCACTGGTCGTATAAATTTTCACATATTCAAGAAGTCTTTCATATGCCTGCATAATCTCCCTCTTTTCTTTTCTGCTGCTATGATGGTATCAAAAAAAATGCGCCAGGTCAATGTGCCGCCGACGTACCTCCGGAAGATATTTTTCATATTGCTTTGCTCATTTCCGACAATTTGTGATAGAATAAAACATCATAATTGTTCTTTCGGAGGTCTTTATCCCATGCAACCATTGTTCCACCTTCACCTGACACGTAATCCCGTGCGAATCGCTTTTGCGATTCTGCTGACTGTTTTATGTGTCGGCGCATGTGTCTGGCTGTGCCTTTCGCCGGACATGCTTGCAGCCGCTGTGGACGAACTGGACACACAGGAAGACCTGGTTGAGGGCGGCGCTCCGGTCAGCCCTTATTTGTCAAAAAATTTCACACTTGAATACGAGTTCACCGTCCCGGACGAGCAGCCCTATCTGGAAGAGGTCGGCGTCTGCCTGGCGCCGGACAGCACGGACCCCAACGATGACTGGCCTCAGTATACAATGACCCTTTCCCGCGAAGACGAGGTTCTGGCTTCCGAGGTCCTCGATTTGCAGGCGCATTTTTCCGTAGGAGAATACTGGCATTACTACTTCCTGACAGTAGAACAGCTTTTGCAGCCCGATGTCACCTACACGCTGAGCATTTCCTGTGACGCTTACTATACCGGAAACACTCCAGGTATGCGTGTTTCCGTTCATCCCGTCGAAGAGGGAGAGTTCTCTTGTTTTGAAACGGATGACGGAGCCTTTGCTGCTGATTTTTCCATCACTACTGCTTCTCTTGACTACTCCCTCTACTATTTGCCGCTTATCCTCATGGCCATCGCATGGATCGTGGCAATGTTCAGTCTGCTGGGCGATATCATCTGGTGCGGGCGCAGACCTTCTTTGATTGTCATGATTCTGTTCAATGGTGTTCTGTGCGCCTTTTTCGCACTGTGCGCCGTGGAGAACCTGAACAATTCGGGCGGAATTTTTTACATGGATCCCGCTCCGATTCTGGTCAATCTGATCACCTATATTTGCCTGTACCTTTTGCTGTATGCCCCCACCGGCTCTCCTTTCTTCAGTATCTGTTTTGTCAGTGTTTTGCTCACCGTTGGAAGTGTAGTCAACTATTTCACACTGCGCTTTCGCGGTACGCCTGTCATGCCGACCGACCTTTTTGCAGCCACCACTGCAGCAAACGTGATGGGACAATATGAAATCGGACCGGACCCGGTTCTTCTCTGGTCCGGTGCAATGACGCTGTGTGTTTGTGCCATTGCCTATATGGTGGCGGGCCGTCCTATCACACGAAAAGCCTTTCTTCATGCAGGAATGCGCCTGGCAGGGCTGGGCGGTTCTCTCGCATTTCTGATGATCCTGAACACTACGGGCGGATGCATTGCCCTTCAGGTCCCCACCAACGCCTGGGATCCTACTTCTGCCAACCAGCAAAACGGATTTGTGGTGCATTTTGTTGAGAATGCCCGTTCAATGTTTCTCTCAAAGCCCGATGGGTATTCTTCGGCCCGAATTGAAGAAATCTCATCCCGCTATGATGCAACCAGCGAAACGGATCAAATGCCGAACATTATTTTTATCATGAACGAATCGCTGGCGGATTTTGAGGCGAACGGCGAACTTCTCACCAGTCAGCCGATTCTTCCCTATCTGCACAGTCTGTCCGGTCAGTCCAATGCTTTGACCGGGTATGTACAGATTCCGGCATCCGGCGGCGGGACAAGCACCTCTGAATTCCAGGCGCTCACCGGAATCAGCGACCGGGATTATTACGCCACTGCCCCTTACGCCACCCACGTACTGCGCGAAACGCCGTCTCTCCCCAGTGTCCTGAGCGAACTGGGCTATACGTCCATTGCTGCTCATCCTGCGCAGGCCGGAAACTGGAACCGTGACCGTGCCTACGAGCGTCTGGGTTTTGACGAGTTCTATGATATTTCCAAACTGCGCGGACTCGTCAATCTGCGCGGACTTGCCACCGACAGCAGCTTTTACGCCTCGCTGGAAGAACTGGCCCAGCAGACCAGCGAACCGTTGTTTTTGTTTGCTGTCACAATTCAAAACCATGGCGGCTATGACTATGAGGACTTTGATGAGCCCATTCGGATTCTCTCGCCTGCCGGCGACTACCCTCTGGCAACACAATATCTGAATCTTGCGCGGCTCAGCGATGACGCTTTCCAGGAGTTGACATCGTACTACAGCGAAGTGGACGAGCCGACTTTGATCGTAATGTTCGGCGATCATTTCCCTGCAATCGAAACCGACTTTATATACGATGTCTGCTCTGATGAACCCAACTCCTCTTTGCCGACTCACCTCACTCCTTACGTAGTTTGGGCCAATTACGACCTGGAAAAAGAAAATCTTCCTGAAGACGGAGAGATTATTTCTGTTTCCTTCCTTCAGTCGGTGTTGATGGACGCTGCCGGCCTTCCCAAGACCGGATGGCAGCAATTTTTGAGTGATGTAATGGACGAATATCCCGTAGTCTCCAAGTTTGGAACACTGGATGCGCAGGGTGAACTGGTAGATGACTCACTGGACATTCCTCTTCTGCAGGATTACAGCTGTCTTCAGTACAATTTGCTGAGTTCTTCCCGCTCCAGGGCGAAAGCTTTTTTCAGCTTTACTGAATAACGGTCAAGCCCTTGGAATGAAGGGTTCTTTATGTTACAATAATACAGATTGCACTGGTATTTTCCAAAATCCGCATATCATTATGGAGGGTTCTCAATGGATTCAACGTATTTTAAAGATAAGGTCTTGCTCATTACCGGCGGCACCGGTTCTTTCGGCAATACTGTTTTAAAGCATTTTTTGCAAAGTGACATCCGGGAGATCCGCATTTTTTCCCGCGACGAAAAGAAGCAGGATGATATGCGGCACGACTACCAGCTCAAATACCCGGAGCTGGCCGGTAAGATCAAATTTTATATTGGCGATGTGCGTGAACCCCGCAGCCTGACCAGCGTTATGCGCGGAGTGGATTTCATGTTCCATGCCGCCGCCCTGAAGCAGGTGCCAAGCTGTGAGTTCTTCCCCATGGAAGCAGTGCGCACCAACATCATCGGAACGGACAACGTACTGACGGCCGCTATTGAAGCCGGTGTAAAAAAAGTAGTTTGTCTTTCCACGGACAAGGCCGCTTATCCCATCAACGCCATGGGCATCTCCAAAGCGATGATGGAAAAAGTAATTGGGGCCAAGGCCCGCACCGTCAAAGCGGAAGATACGACTATCTGCTGCACCCGGTATGGCAACGTTATGGCCAGCCGCGGAAGTGTCATTCCTCTGTTTGTGGAGCAAATCAAAGCAGGCAAGCCCATTACCATCACCGATCCGGATATGACACGGTTCCTGATGAGTTTGGATGAGGCCGTGGACTTGGTGGGCTTTGCCTTTGCCCATGCGAATCCTGGTGATTTGTTCGTACAGAAGAGCCCTGCCTCCACCATCGGCGATCTGGCCAAAGCAGTTCAAAAGTTGTTCGGTGACACGGGCACACGCATTATCGGAACACGTCATGGTGAGAAATTGTACGAGACTCTGCTGACGCGGGAAGAGCGCGTTCGCAGCGAGGACATGGGCGGTTATTACCGCGTGTGCGCAGATGGCCGCGATTTGAATTACGATAAATATTTTGTAGAGGGCAAGGTCCATACGCAGGCGGACGATGAATACACCAGTCACAACACGCGCCGTCTGAGTGTAGATGAAGTAGTGGACAAGCTTTTGACGCTGGATTACATCAAAGAGGAGCTGAATAACTTTGAGCACTGAGGCGCGCTGCATCCTGATTACCGGCTCCGGCGGATTTGTGGGAAAAAACCTGGTGGCCGAACTGCGTAATCGCGGTTATGAAAATTTGCTGCTGTTCGATTTGGACACGCCGAAGGAAATGCTGGCGGAATATGCACGGCAGGCGCAGTTTGTTTTTCATCTGGCCGGCGTCAATCGTCCCAAAGACCCCAGTGAATTTTATTCCGGGAACCGGGGCCTGACAGAGGAGCTTCTGCATCTTCTGGCTCAGGCCGGCAATCAGGCGCCGGTTCTGATCACATCCTCCATTCAGGCAGAGCTGGACAACGATTACGGCAAATCCAAGCGTGAGGCGGAGGAACTTCTCTTTGCCCATGAACGCGCCACTGGTGCGCCGGCACTGGTGTATCGTCTGCCTGGCGTATTCGGGAAGTGGTGCCGCCCCTCTTACAACAGTGTGGTAGCCACCTTCTGCTATAACATTGCACATGGTCTTCCCATTGAGGTACGTGATCCCGCCTATTCCCTGCCTTTGGTTTATATCGATGATGTTGTTCACACCTTTATCTCTGCTATGGAAGAGGGCGCGGTCCGGGATCGTGCGATTCCCGGTTTCTGTCATTTGACCTGCGATGTTTACACGGTAACGCTGGGGCGTTTGGCAGAACAGATCGAACAATTCCGCGACAGCCGCAAAACGCTTGCGGTTCCCGATATGGGAGACGCTTTTTCCCGTAAGTTGTATGCGACTTATCTTTCTTACCTTCCCGAAGACAGCTTTTCCTACCCGCTTGCGATGCATTGTGACGAACGCGGAAGTTTCACCGAGTTTCTTCGCACTCCGGAACGCGGCCAGGTCAGCGTAAACATTTCGCGGCCGGGCATCGTAAAGGGGAACCACTGGCATCACACCAAAAATGAAAAATTCCTTGTGGTCAAAGGGCAGGGCATTATTCGCTTCCGGAAAATCGGCACAGACAAGGTGCTCTCCTACCCTGTCTCCGGTGAAAAACTGGAAGTTGTGGATATTCCCACCGGTTATACACACAACATCGAAAATGTGGGCGACGGAGAGATGGTCACTGTAATGTGGGCTAACGAGCCCTTTGATCCTCAGCATCCCGACACCTTTTTTGAAAAAGTATAAGGAGCGCTTTTCCCATGGAGAAAATGAAAGTTATGACGATTCTCGGTACACGGCCGGAAATTATCCGTCTGTCCGAGGTCATCAAATGCTGCGATAAATACTTCCAGCATATTTTGGTCCACACCGGCCAGAACTGGGACCCCAACCTGAATGATATCTTTTTTTCGGATCTTCAGCTGCGGCAGCCTGATTACTACTTGAACGCAGTCGGCAAAGACCTGGGCGAGACCATGGGCAACATCATCGCCAAAAGTTATGAGCTGCTGGCCAAAGAAAAGCCTGAGGCAGTGCTCGTTCTGGGCGACACCAACTCTGCGTTGGCGGCCATCAGCGCAAAACGCCTGAAAATCCCCATTTTCCACATGGAGGCCGGCAATCGCTGCTGGGACTGGAATGTTTCGGAAATGATCAACCGCAAAATTGTAGACCATATTTCCGATATCAATCTTCCTTATACGGAACACAGCCGCCGTTATCTGCTGAGTGAAGGAATTGACGGAAAGACCATTTTTGTCACCGGAAGCCCCATGCGTGAGGTTCTTAATGCGCACCGGGCAACCATCGAGCGCAGCGATGTCCTTGAGCGTCTGAATCTGGAAAAAGGCAAGTACATTCTTCTGTCTGCGCACCGCGAAGAAAACATCGACAATGAAGAAAACTTCATGAGCCTGATGAACGCGGTTAATAACATTGCCGAAAAATACGGTATGCCCATCATTTATTCCTGTCACCCCCGCTCTAAAAAATACATTGAACAACGGCATTTTCAATTTCATCCCCTGGTGCAGGAGATGAAGCCTTTTGGGTTTATGGATTACAATAAGCTTCAGATGAACGCCTATTGTGTTCTTTCCGACTCCGGCACGCTCAGCGAAGAAAGCGCCATGCTGGGATTTGCCGGCGTTTTGATCCGTACTTCTACCGAGCGGCCTGAAGTTTTGGATAAAGGCAGTGTGGTCATCGGCGGCATCAAAGGGCACGACGTGGAACAGGCTATGAACTTGGCCGTTGCCATGCGTGACGCCAACGAGCCCTATGTGATGGCAGAAGACTACGCGGATACCAACGTCAGCATCAAAGTGGTGAAATTGATTCAAAGTTATGCCAAAATCGTCAACGAGACGGTTTGGTTGAAACACTGAGGCAAATTTTTGCTTTTCAGAAAGGGGCTTGTGTTTGCCGAAACGCATTCTGGTGGTCAGTCAGCATTACTGGCCTGAAAATTTTCGCATTGCCGACATCTGCCGTGGATTTACGGAAGATCAGATTGAAGTGGATGTGCTGTGCGGTTTGCCCAATTACCCCAAAGGGGAATGGTTCGACGGATACCGCTATTCCGGACCACGCCGTCAAACACACGATGGCGTGGAAATATTCCGTGCCGGTGAAATTCGACGCAAAGGCAACACTTCTGTGCGGATTTTTCTCAATTATATCTCCTATCCCCTCACGGCAGTTCTGAATCTTCCACGACTGCATGGCCGGAAATACGATGCCGTTTTCTGTTACGAAACAAGCCCTGTTTTGATGCTGTTTCCTGCAATTTTATACGCAAAACTTCATCGTTTGCCGCTCACCTGCTACGTGCTGGATCTCTGGCCGGAAAATCTGTACTCGGTTCTTCCTGTTCACAATCGTCTTCTTCGGACCATCGCCGAAAAAGTATCCCATTGGCATTATCGCCGCTGTGAAAAACTGATTGCGATGTCCCCGGCATTGGAAGAAAAGCTGCGGGCAGTTGCCCCTCGTGCCCAATTGACAACCATTCCCCAGTATTGTGAAGATTTATACGCCCGTGACGTCTTTGACGCCAATTTGGAGAAGCGTTTCAAGGGGCGCTTCAACGTGCTGTTTGCCGGAAACATCAGCCCGGCACAGGATCTGGGGCTTCTGGTGCAATGTGCGGAAAAACTGAGACAGGACAAGCGAGCCGATATTCATTTCATCATCGTAGGAGATGGAATGAGCCGCACGAACCTGGAAGAGGAAATTCGCGGGAAAGACCTTTCTTCTTATTTTACATTTGAAGGGCAGCATCCTGTAACGGATATCCCTGCATATCACACCATGGCAGATGCACTTTTTGCCGCTCTTGCCAAAAGCGACGAGCTGGGACTGACCGTCCCCGCCAAAATCACCAGCTATATGGCTGCCGGACGGCCCTGCCTGGTGGCCGTGGACGGAGAGGCATCCCGGGTGGTGGATGAGGCTGGCTGCGGTTTGACCAGTCCGGCTGGTGATGCACATGCTCTGTATCAAAATCTTCTGGCTCTGGCGGCAATGTCTCCGGAACAGCGAACAGCAATGGGGCAGGCCGGCCGTGCCTATTTTGAACAGCATTTTCGCCGTTCAAAACTGCTCAAAAAATTAGAGCAGTTTATTTTCGATTCGAACGAGGTGACACCTTGAGGGTTCTTGTAATTATCCCCTGTTACAACGAAGAGGCCAACATTGAACGGGTGGTCGCGCGGCTGACGCGCGTCACCGCAGATCTCCCCTACGTGGTAGATTACGTGATCGTGAACGACTGTTCCACAGACCGAAGTGCCGAAATCTGTCAGGAACATAACTTCTCTTATCTTTCTCTCCCAATCAATCTGGGAATTGGCGGCGGCGTGCAAAGCGGTTACATGTACGCCCGGTATCATGACTATGACATCACAGTCCAACTGGATGGAGACGGACAGCACGACCCCGCCTATCTGGACGCTGTAATCAGCCCCGTTGCACAAGGCCGCCTGGACATGTGTGTCGGAAGCCGCTTCATCACCAAAGAAGGATTTCAAACCAGCTTCATGCGTCGGTTTGGAATCAATATCCTCAGTTTCATGATTCGCGTTCTATGCGGTGTGCGTGTACTGGATACAACCAGCGGATTTCGGGCGTGCAGCCGGGAACTGACCGCTTATTTTGCCGATCATTATGCGCAGGATTATCCGGAACCCGAAGCAATCATTTCGGCGGTTCTGAATGGCTACCGTGTGGGGGAAGTCCCTGTCATTATGCAGGAACGCATGGGCGGCACGTCTTCCATCAGTCCGTTCAAGTCCATTTATTATATGCTGAAAGTTGGTCTTGCTTTGGTCGTATTTCGTCTGACCAGCAACCGCAAAGAAAGAGGTGACCGCCTGTGAACAATGCCGGACTGAGCCTTTTTTTGCGCGTGGACCTGGTCGTGGGCGTTCTGCTCTATCTGGGTGTGATTCTTTGGCTTTTGAAAAAGAACAAACTCACGGTCCGCTATTCCATCATTTGGTTTATGAGCGGATTTGTTTTGCTGCTTTTCGCCCTGTTCCCCTACATCGTGCTGGTCTTGCGGGATCTGCTTCATGTGGAAATGGCCGTCAATCTGGTTTTCATGATCGTACTGGCCTTTGTTCTGCTGATTCTGCTGAGTCTGTCCAGCGTTGTTTCCGGTTTTTCGGAAAAAATCAAGCGTCTTTCACAACACAACGCGCTGCTGGAGCATCGTGTGCGCGAGTTGGAGCGGAAACTGGAGGAACTTTCGAAAGATTCTGATTCTGTGAACTGACGTCTCTCTGCATTCTATTGGAAACGGAGTTTTGCTGCATGAATTTTATTTCCCTGGCATTTATTTTATTTTTGCTTGGGGCCTGTCTTGCCTACTTTGTTCTTCCAAAAGCTGCCCGCACCGGGGGGCTTTTGATTTGCAGCTATCTTTTCTATCTTTATGATCCGTCCAATGCAACCTTTTTGCCGGTACTTTTATCCGCTACATTGATTACTTTTGGAACCGGACTTTTACTTGAACGCCTGCAAAAACCTCTTTGGCGCCGTCTTTGCCTTGCGTTCAGCGCCGTTTCCTGTATGGGTGTTCTTGCTTTTTACAAATACTTTTCCTTTTTGGGAGAAAGCCTTTCCGAACTGGTTTCCCTGTTCGGCGGCAACCTGCATGTTCCCGCGTTCAGCCTGGCGGTACCGCTGGGTATCAGCTATTTCACATTTGCCGCGCTGGGCTATGTGATCGATGTTTACCGCGGTGCTCCGGCGGAACACAATCTTTTCGACTACGCCTTGTTTGTCAGCTTTTTCCCCTGCATGATGACCGGCCCCATCTGCCGTGCCGGACGCATGCTGCCTCAGTTCCGGGCAGAACACGCATTTGACTACAACCGCGTAACTGGCGGTATGTTCCGAATTTTATGGGGCTTTTTTAAAAAACTGGTTTTGGCCGATACCATTGGCGGAATGGTGAGCACGGTTTATTCCAATCTTCATTACGCCGATTATACCGGTCCGGTTCTTTTGATTGCCAGCCTTTTATTCAGTTATCAGCTGTACTGTGATTTTTCGGCCTGTACCGACATCGCCATCGGCATCGGGGCAATTTTCGGCATAGATGTCATGGAAAACTTCCGCCGTCCTCTCGCCAGCACAAGCTTTATCGAGTTGTGGCGCCGCTGGCATATCAGCCTCACAAGCTGGTTCCGGGACTATCTTTATATCCCTTTGGGAGGGAATCGAAAAGGAAAACTGCGGCAGTATTTGAATCAGATCATTGTGTTTCTGGTCAGCGGCCTGTGGCATGGCGCTTCCCTCGCCTATTTGGTCTGGGGACTGCTGAACGGGCTGTATCTGTGTGTGGGCAAAGCAACACAGACACTGCGCCGCCGGGCGGAAGTGTACAACCCTCTTTATCGATTTGCTCCGATCCGCAAATGTATCCAGATCTGCATTACTTATCTGCTGTTCACAAGCTGCATCGTCTTTTTTGCCGTAGGTGCATACAGCGGTGGCGTGCTGACCGAAGCGCTGTACGTTTACAGCCATTTGTTTACCGGATGGGACCTTCTGGCCGCTGTTCCTTCTACGCTTGTCACACTGGGCTTTGACCGGAACGCCACGCTGGTACTCTTATTTGGCTTTATCCTGGTGGAAGGATTGGAATGTTTCCAAATGCCGATTCAATCTCTGATCCGTAAAATTCCGCTGCCGCTTCGCTGGCCTTTGTATTATGCGCTGGTTCTGCTGATTGTCTTTTTTGGCGCCTTTGGTCAGTCCTCTTTCATTTATCAACAGTACTAAGGAGGGCTGCCCGAAATGAAATCTTTTTTTAAAACAACTTTCAGTCGTCTGTTTTCCGGTATACGTCTTCTGCTTGGCGCGTTGGCATTCCTTCCCATCGTCTTTTATGTAATTTGGGTCAATTACACAGTCGACTGTTCAGGCACCTTTCAGGGAGATCAGTATCTTCGTGAAGTTGCCAATATGCTGCTTTCCGGGCAGGATGTTGTCGGCTACGAGCAGTTAAATGAACGACAGCGTGACGTGATGGAGCTGATCGTCAATCAGATGGAAACCGCTCCTGACACCATTGTTCTCGGCTCCAGCCGTATTATGCAAATGAACACGGAAATTGCGCAAACAGAAAGCTTGTTCAACTGCGCTCTGACTGGTGCAGACTGGTATGATCTGCTGGGTACCTTTTATCTGTTTGACCGGCTGGATAAACTGCCGCAGACGGTGATTATCGGGTTTGATCCATGGTATTTGGATACCAGCCCGGACTCCACAGATGCACGCAGCAACAAGCAGCTTTATGCAGAATTTCTGTCTACGCGACTGGGTATCCCCACCGAGTATGAGGAACAGGACCCCAATGAAAAATGGCAGGCTCTCTATTCTCTAAGCTATTTTCAGGGGAATATTGCTTATATGATGGAGTCAAAAGACGGGGTTAAAAAGCCGCAGCCCGCGGAAGGCGATGTATTCCATCAAACCACAGAGGTAAAGCGCTCCGACGGAAGTCTTTTATATTCTTATGATTACCGCAACCGCGACCAGTCGGATGTAGACATGGACGCCCTTGGTCAGACGGGAAATTTCTTCCGGATGGAAGAGTATGAAAAACCGGATTCAGAACGTCTGGAAATTCTTGAAAAATTTCTCGTCTATCTTCAGGAACGCGATATCAATGTCATTCTGGTTCTGACGCCGTATCACCCAATTGTGTACGGCAATGCATTGGAAAAATCCGATCACTATACAGGCTTTTTCGCCACGGAACCAGCCTTGCACCGGCTTGCGGATAAGCTGGAAATCCCCATTTATGGAAGCTACAATCCCTATGCCATTCCCAATACCACCAGCGCAGATTTTTTCGACGGGATTCATGTGCGCGGCGAATGCATTGCCAGCTATTTTCCCGGTGTTCCCCAGGCATTGGAAAACATGGCCAATCATGTGGATGTAAGTTTGGATTACGAAACCACCGCTGAGCAGGCAGAGCTGCGCGACAGCGGTCTCGATGAGGACTCCAGCCTTGTGTAACGATTGAACGAAAAAAAGAGGATCTCGCTTTGTAAGCGAGATCCTCTTTTTTTATCCGTTGTTCTCCAAAAACTCCTGTGCATACTTAATCGCTACTGCGCCATCCCCGACTGCGGTAACCACCTGCCGCAGCGGCTTGGTGCGTACATCTCCCACGGCATACACACCCGGAATATTGGTTCGGGTCGTTTCATCGGCCAGAATATACCCTTGTTCATCCAAATTCAATTGATCCCGCACCAGTTCGGTATTGGGAATGCGCCCGATCGCCACAAACAGACCGTCCACGGACAGTTCTTTCTGCTGTCCGCTCTGTGTATCTTCCAGAGAGAGTCCTCGCAGTTTTTCTTCGCCCACGAGTCCAATAATCTTCTGATTCCAGACAAACTCAATGTTCTCTGCCTGCTCCAGCATCGTGTGATAACTTTTCATTGCACGCAAATGATCACGCCGGTGTACCAGGTACACCTTTTTGCACAACTTGGACAGAACCAGTGCGTCTTCTGCTGCAGAATTTCCTCCGCCTGCTACCGCCACGATTTTATCCCGGTAAAACATTCCATCACAAGTGGCGCAATATGCCACGCCGCGTCCCTGAAATGCATCTTCTTCGGGCAAACCGATTTTTCGGGGAGCCGCGCCTGTGGCAATTACAACCGTGCCCGCCAAAATTTCCCCTTCGCTGGTTCTGATTCGCTTCGGCTGCTCGTTTAAAAAGAGCTGGGTCACTTCAGCATACAGCGTCTGTGCGCCGAAACGCTCAGCACCACGCTGCATTTGCTGGCCCAATTCAAACCCGTCGATTCCTTCGTCAAAACCCGGATAGTTGTCGATCCAGCTGGTTGTAGCCATCTGGCCGCCCGCAGACAATTTTTCGATTACCAGCGCACTTAATCCCGCTCGCACCGCGTACAACGCTGCCGTGTAGCCGCCAGGGCCGCCCCCAACCACTACCACATCATATTTTTTCACGTCCATATTGTTCTTCCTCTCAATGCTGTTTCAGCCAATCCTGAATCTGCGCCTGTGAACCCGGGGCTACCAACGGCTGTCCCTGTTTTCCGTTCTGGAACAAAAGCAGCGTTGGAATCGTATCGACCTGATATTTCTGCGCAAGTTCCGGCGCCTCGTCAATATTCACTTTCACAATCTGTGGCACATCTGGCTGTCCGTCCATGCGCTCCAGCACCGGAGCGATTCGACGGCAATACACGCACCAAGGTGCCCAAAAATCCACCAAAATCGGCTGCTGCGCCGTTAAAACGATTTGTTCAAAATCTTTTCCTGTTGCAGATTGGATTGCCATACTCACCGTCTCCTTTTCGTTTTGCTTTATTGTATGATTCTATTTTTATTATATCCCGTAAAAAGAAATTCTCCGTGACAAAATCACAAAACAAAAGCCAGCGTATTTCTAACGCTGGCTTTTGTATCAAAATCATTTTGCACGACTGACCTTCGGTCCCTTGGGTGTATCTTCCACCACATAGCCCTGCTCCGTCAGCTGCGCGCGAATGGCGTCGGCCTTCGCCCAGTCCTTGGCCTTTTTGGCCTGTGCACGCTGCTCCACCAGATCCAGAATTTCCTGCGGAATTTCGTCCTTTTTACGGTTGTACAAAATACCCAGGACTCCGGTCAGCTCATCAAAGGTTTTCGCGGCCTGTTCCAGTGCCTCCCGGCTGGACTCGCCGGACAGCGTATTGATCTCACGCACAAAATCAAACAGCGCGCCCAGCGCGGCAGGCGTATTCAAATCGTCATCCATCGCCGCACAGAATTTCTCTTTGGCGCCGACGGCTTTCTCTTTCAGTGTCTCGTCCTTGCCGTGAGCATTTTCCAGAGCAAAATCCAGATTCTCCCGGCAGGTGTACAAACGCTGCAGACTCGTCTTGCAATCGGCCAGCAATTCAGCCGTATAGTTCAGCGGGCTACGGTAATGACCCGTCAGCATAAAATAGCGAATAGGTTCATAACCATACACCTCGCTGAGCTCGCGCACCGTAAAGAAATTATTGGCACTTTTGGACATTTTGTGGTTGTCAATGTTCAAAAAGCCGTTGTGCATCCAATAATTCGCAAAGGTGCAGCCATTGGCACACTCAGACTGTGCAATCTCATTTTCGTGATGCGGGAAGATCAGATCCTCGCCGCCCGCGTGAATGTCAATGGTATTGCCCAGATGAGTCCGCGCCATGGCGCTGCACTCAATATGCCAGCCGGGCCGCCCCTTGCCGTAAGGGCTGTCCCAATAGGGCTCTCCGGGCTTGGCTGCTTTCCAGATTGCAAAATCCGCAGGATCTTCTTTTAAATCATCATCCATCTGATGGCGCAGCTCCCGGTTGCCGGATTCAAGGTCTTCCAAATTCAGATGGCACAATTTGCCGTAATCCTGATCTGATTTCACGCGGAAATATACGTCTCCGTTTTTTGCAACATAGGCATGGCCGCTCTCAATCAAATCCGACACAATGGACAAAATCTGTTGAATATGCTCTGTGGCGCGGGGACGCACCGTGGGCGTCAGCACATTCAGGCCTTCGCAATCTTTGATAAATTCGGCCTCATACTTGCGTGCCACTTCCTGCATGGAAACGCCTTCCTCGCCGGCTCGTTTGATCAGCTTATCATCGATATCCGTAATGTTGGACACAAATTTCACTTCATTGCCCCGGTACATCAAGTAGCGGCGCAGCGTATCAAACACGCACACAGGCCGCGCATTCCCAATATGAATGAAATTGTATACCGTGGGACCGCACACATAAATGCGGTACTCCCCTTCATGAAGCGGTTTCAGTTCCTCTTTTGTACGGGTCAGGGTATTGAATACTTTCATGTTCCTTCTCCTTTATCGTTCCTGTTTTTCGCCAGTTTTTCCCAGCTTCAGCATCCGGTCGGCCCCCAGCATCACACCAGCCCGGCTGGCGTGAAAATTGATTCCGCCCTGCATGTATACGGTATACGGCGGCCGAACCGGTCCGTCGGCGGAAAGTTCGATGCTGGAGCCCATGGTAAAGGCACCAGCCGCCATAATGACCTGGTCCTCATAACCCGGCATATCCCCCGGCAAGGGAGCCGCATAACTGTCGACCGGGCTGCCCGCCTGCACGCCGCCGCACAAAGCGATCATCCCTTCCGGTGAATGCGTCTCCACGCTGGTAATGATATCATTTCGATCCTCTTTATATCCCGGCGTAGCCTGATAGCCCAGAACTTCAAACAGACAGCTGGCATAGACGCTTGTTTTGAGCGCGTCGCACACCACACCAGGTGCATAATACAAACCTAAGTACAATTCTCTCAACACATCCAGTGTACATCCGATCTCGCCGCCGGTTCCGGGCGCACTCAGGCGATGTGCACAGCTTTCCACCAGATCTTTTCTGCCTGCGATGTAACCGCCTGTGGGAGCAATGCCGCCGCCCGGATTTTTAATCAGGCTTCCGGCCATCAGGTCCGCTCCGCGCTGGGTCGGCTCCTGCATCTGCGTAAATTCGCCATAGCAGTTGTCCACCATCACAATGATCTCTGGGTTGGCGCGTTTTGCTGCCCTGCTGATGGCCTCGATCTGATCAAGACTCAGCGCACCGCGCGCCGCATATCCCCGGCTGCGCTGGATATAACACATTTTTGCGTTTTTACATTTTTCTTCAATGCCTGCAAGATCCGGCTGGCTGTTCGCCAGAAGGGGAACTTCATCGTAGTGAACGCCCCATTCTTTCAGACTTCCGTATCCTTCTCCCTCAAGCCCGATCACACCCAAGAGCGTATCGTAGGGACGGCCGGTTGCCGCCACCATCGTATCACCCGGCCGAAGAACGCCAAACAACGCCACCGTAAGTGTATGTGTGCCCGACATAAAGTTGTAGCGAAACAGCGACGCCTCTGCCCCCACAACTTTGGCAAACACCTCTTCCAATTTGATGCGGCCCGCATCGTCGTATCCATAACCGGTGGTTCCCACCAGATGGTGCGCGCCGACACCGCAGTCCGTAAACGCCCGCAGCATTTTCAGCTGATTGTATTCCTTGATCTTTTCCAGACGTGCAAACGGCTCTGTACAAAGCTCCAGTGTTTTTTGATCCGCCTGAAGCAACTCAGGCGACAAATCGTAAAACTGTTCGATCATAAAAATTTCATTCACTCCGTTTTTCTGCTCTGCTGAATTTTCTGTTCTTCCACAAACCCCAAACGTTTATAAAATGGCCGCAGCTCCGGTGCGCAAACCAGAAAAACCTGTTTTCCGGCCGCAGCCTGTTCTTGAGCAAGTGACGCCGTCAAATAAGAAGCACAACCCCTTCCCCGATGCTTCTTTGCAGTGACCACGCCGGCCAAATACGCCTGATCTTCTGTCTGGGCAAAAATCCCCGCAATCGCTGCGTACTCCCCATTGTGCTTCAAAGCCATCATTTCACCGCCGCATTTATTTCTGCGGGCACAAGCCTGTGCAGCCCAAAAATCCGGCGGTGTATCCGTCACATCTGGCGTAATGCACACATGGGCAGCCTGATACATACTCGGCTCCCGCTCCAAAACATATCCGTCCGGTTTTATCGGCAACAACGGTCTCGTCTGATAACGCATGATCCACTGCTCCTGCGCTTCAAAACCTCCCGGGACCCAGTCGGATGACTGAAGACAGAGCACATTCTGAAAGCGAAGGAACATTTCCAGTTCCGGCCGATCTGTCACCTCACCATAGAGCATTGCGAAACCGCCGCGCAGCAAAAGCACCGCTTTTTCCTCTATCCGAAAAAACTGCTCCTGCCCCTGGGCATCCCACGCCGCACGCATCTCGGCCGCAAAGAACGGCGCCTGCTTTAAAACCGTCAGAAGCTTGTTTCGGTCTTCTATCCGCTCAATCAAAGGGCGTTTACCAATTCTTTGTAGTGACGGCCGCGCACCTCAAAATTCGGATAGCAGTCAAAAGACGCACAGGCCGGTGACAGAGAAACAATATCACCCGGTTTCGCCTCTTCATAGGCCATGTGAACCGCCTGCTCCATGTCAGCAGCGCGCCGAATCACGAGACCGCTTTCCGCATATCCCGGATCGGCTTTCACGGCTGTCTCGATCTTGTCCGCCGTGGCACCGGTCAGGATCAGCACTTTTACATGGGCGATCAGTTCAGGCGCCAAGGGAGCAAAACTGATGCCTTTATCCGAACCGCCGGCAATGATAATCAGCTTCTGATCAAAAGCGCGCAGACCTGCAATAACGCGCGTAGGACTGGTGGCAATGGAATCATTGAACCATTGAACCCCATTCAAGGTACGAACCGGTTCAATGCGATGCTCTACGCCCCTGAAGGTACGGGCTATATATGCCATATCGGCTACATCCACCAAGCCCCAGACAGCGGTCATAGCTGCCAGAAGATTCTCCAGATTATGCTCTCCGCGAAGGCCCACATCCTCTTTCCGGACAATGGGTGTCACACGTCCGTTTTCCGCCATGCACAGCATGCCATCCTCCCGCAGGAAACCGCCGTTATCCACCACGGAAAAGCGGGTAAACCATTTGCAGGTTCCCTTTACATCCGCAGCCATGGCCCGGGTCACGTCATTCTCATATCCCAAAACCGCTTTGCCCGCTTCGTTCTGGTACAGCAGGATATTGCGCTTCGCATCGATATACTCCTGCATGTCCTTATGGTGGTCCAGATGATTGGGCGTCACGTTTGTGACCACCGCAATCTCCGGCGATTGACGCATACTGATCAGCTGGAAACTGGACAGTTCCACAACGGCAAAATCTTCCGGCTGAATTTTGTCCACCACCGGCAGCAGCGCACGCCCCAGGTTTCCGCCCAAATGCACCGTATAACCAGCTTTTTTCAGCATCTCCGCAATCAACGTCGTAGTGGTGGTCTTTCCGTCCGAACCGGTCACTGCAATTTTTTTGCAGGGGCACAACTGGAAAAACAATTCCATCTCGCTAGTCACACAGGCACCGTTCTGCGCCGCCTGCTGCAGTTCCGGTGTATAAAATTCAAAACCGGGCGTGCGCATGATCATGTCCTGACCTTTCAGGCCTTCCAGATACACTTCTCCCAAAGAAAGGCGCACTCCAAGCTGTTCCAAAACAGGCCCAAACGCTCCAAATGCATCCAAATTCGGCTTCTTATCGCACAAAGTTACCTGTGCACCGGCTTTTGCAAACAACTCGATGCATTCCCGATGGCTCACACCCGCTCCAATAAAAGCTACTTTTTTCCCTTTTAAGTCCTTGTAGAACTGCGTAATCGCTTCACTCATACGAAAACAGCACTCCTTCATCCCATAAGTAGTTATAGTATAGCATATTGAGCCGTCATTTAAAAGGTTCACCGGATACTTTCCGCAGATTCTTTCATGCGCCCGCTGCGCAGAAGATAACCGTAATAGTCCGTTTCGATGATTCGCGCTGAGTAGGTAAAACGCTGCTCCATTTCCCGGATGCACTGCTCCACTTCCTTTTGTGAAACAACCGCATCGTTCAGAGGCTGAATCTGACCACTGCCTGCATCGTAACAGAACCGCTCTGTGATAAAACTATGGTCGGCAAACAACACCATGGGAGAAGTACCGGAAAACGCATCGGTTCCCATCATCAGGCGGGAATCGTAAGGCAGACCAAACAGGTTGGAAAGCGTTGGCAGAATATCCAGACTGGAGCAAGGCACTTCTACATCCACCGGTTCCATGCCCGGTGTCCAGAGCAAAAAACCGTTTTCATAAAGTTCGAAAGGAGGCGCAAGTGCCTCTCTTCCCCGCAGCTGCGCATACTGTTCATTGGTCAGACCATAAGGATAATGATCTGCGCTCAGCGCAATCACGGTATTCTCCAGCTGCCCTGCCTGATCCAATCTGCTCACAAGAAGCGCCAGTGCATCCTCCAGTTCCATCTGACAGGCGATGTATGCGCGTACCTCTTCTCCATAGGGCAGATCTTCCACCTGCTCTCTGTGTTTGGAAGCCATTCGATTGCCCGAAAACGTGTACCCCAGATGACCGCTGATGGTCATGTAGTATACGTGAAACGTCTCTTCCTCAATGTAGAACGGCAGACTTTCCTCAACCATTTCTACATCTGATTCCGGCCATTGCTTGGTCAGATCGAGCCCGTTTCCCTGTCCGTAATAGACATATCCCATTGCCGGATAGGAACGGTCTCGATTGTAATAGGTGTAATCATGTCCATGGAAGGCAAACGCCGGTTTGCCCTGCTTTGCAAATTGAACGCCCAGTGCAAACGGCATGGAGTTGTCAGCAATTTCTGTGTAACTCCAAACCCCGGTTTTCGGCAGCAGTCCCGTGGTGGCTACAAATTCGCCATCGGAAGTGCTGACGCCCCACACGGGCGTATAGAAATTGTGAAACCGAAATCCTTCGGAATACAATTTGTGCAGCGTAGGCGTTTGAACCGGGTCGATCAGCGCGTCCGAAAAGCCTTCGCAGGTAAGAAGAATCAGATTTTTCCCCTGAAACAAGCCTGTGTACTCATTTTTCTGTGTCGGAGTGCGACTGCCGAACCAAGCATTCATCTCTCGAAAAACCGCATCTGTCTCCTCGGTATTAAAATCAATGGACAAAACATTTTCTCCCCACACTGTCTCGGGGGACGACACGGATACCGGATCATCCGGCAGATCTTCCACAGGTTTGGGTGTTTCCTGCATCAGATGCAAAAAATTGAACTTTACGTCCAGCGCCATGGTAGGCAAAAGTCCAAACGTTCTTAGAGATGCAGATGGTACGAACGACTGAAGCAACTGCATTCTGGGACTGACGGGACCCCGCCCATCGGACAAACTCAGACAAAGTGCCAATGTGCACAGCCAAATCGCGGTCAATAAAGAAAAGGCACACGGCGGGCGCTGCACGCGCTGCCAAAACCATTTCCGATATACGGTGAACAGCAAAAGGAGTTGCACTGCAAACGCTGTTAGCATCCCTGCGTTTTTTGCTGCTGCACGCAGTGCCACATCTGAAAATTCCAAAGCTTTTCCCAAGCCAAGAAGCGATTTCAGATAATAGGGAGTATGAAAAATGCTGAAGTAGATACTCTGCGACACATACAGCACGGAAACGCATATGCAAGCCGCACTTTGAAGCCCAAAAGCAGCTGTTTTCCGCTGCGGTAAAGCCCCCAACGCATGCAAAAGTGCGCCGCCGCACAACGCCAGCAAACATTTCGCCAAGGTAAATCCAAGATCCATGGTTACAGACAATACCAGTTCATCCCACAAAAGATAACCGACCATGAACAGCGTTCGCTTGCAGGCCGTCAGTATTTCCAATTGTTCCTGTTTCCTATTCTTCAAAACAACCGCCCTCTTTGATTCGCATCATTGTATCATTGTATGCAGATTCTGTGCATTCCGTCCATTTCCCGGGACTTTTGAACGCTTATTTTTCACTTGTGCGGGCGCTTGTATCATGGTAAAATATTTTTCGTGTAAAGCAGCTTAACGCGCCTTGCGCGCACAGCGACGAAGAGAGAGGGAAAAAGATTGGAAAAGGATACGTTCAGCCTGTTCGGAAGCCATTTGTTCGATGACCGCACCATGCGGGAACGCCTGCCGCGCAACGTATACGATTGTCTGCGCAAAATTCGGGATGAAAACCAGGCCTGGGACCCACAGGTAGCCGATGTGGTTGCCGGGGCGATGAAGGACTGGGCGATCGAACTGGGCGCCACGCATTATATCCATTGGTTCAGCCCCATGACCGGAACCGGGTCCGGCAAGCATGACAGTTTTATTGACGGCGTACGCGAAGGTGAGCCCATTATGCGCTTCTCCGGCAAAATGCTGGCTAAGGGCGAAAGCGACGCTTCCAGTTTTCCTTCCGGCGGACTGCGTGCCACCTTTGAGGCGCGCGGTTATACTGCCTGGGATCCCACTTCTCCCGCATTTGTACTGGGAACCACCCTGTACATTCCCACCGCTTTCTGCGCGTACACCGGAGAGGCACTGGATCAAAAAACACCTGTGCTTCGCAGCATGCAGGTGCTGAACAAGCAGGCTCTGCGTGTTCTGCGTGCGCTGGGTGACACAGAGAGCGTATCTGTGCAGCCCACTGTAGGCGCGGAGCAGGAATACTTCCTTGTGGATAAGGAATTGTTCGATCAGCGTTTGGATTTGAAAGTAGCAGGTCACACGCTGCTGGGTGCGCTGCCGCCCAAAGGTCAGGAACTGGAAGACCACTATTACGGCAGCATCAACGAGCGTGTTCGCGCCTTTATGCGTGAATTGGATGAAGAGCTGTGGCGTCTGGGTGTCCCTGCCAAAACAGAGCACAACGAGGTCGCTCCGGGGCAGTATGAGCTGGCCAGCGTTTTTGCCACTGCCAACATCGCCTGTGACCACAACCAGATCATGATGGAATTGATGCGCAAGGTGGCACTGCGCCACGGTTTTGCCTGTCTCTTGGACGAAAAGCCGTTCGCAGGCATCAACGGTTCCGGCAAACACAACAACTGGAGCATTGTAAGCAGCACGGGCCGCAATCTTCTGGACCCGGGTGAAGAACCGGAAAAGAACCTTGTGTTCCTGGTTTCTCTTTGCGCGGTAATCACTGCCGTTGACAAGTACGCAGACCTGCTGCGCATGTCCGCCGCGTGCCCCGGCAACGAGGCGCGTCTGGGCGGCAACGAAGCGCCGCCCGCCATTGTCAGCATTTTCTTGGGAAATACCATCACCAATCTGCTGAAAGAGCTGGCGGAAGGCCACACCTTTGCCAAAGCTGCACGCGGAGAACTGCATACGGGCGTAAAAAGCCTTCCCCTGCTTGCGCTGGATGATTCAGACCGCAACCGCACCTCTCCGTTTGCTTTCACCGGCAACAAGTTTGAATTCCGCATGGTTGGCTCCAGCCAGAGCATCGGCCTTGCCAACGCCGTGACCAACGCAATTGTGGCCGACGTGTTCCATGACTTTGCGGACAAATTGGAAGGCGCACTGGATGTCGAAGCGGTTGTCCATGAGATCATTGCTGAAACCTGGCGCGACCACAGCCGCGTGATCTTCAATGGAAACAACTACAGCGCCGAATGGGCCGCCGAGGCACAGCGCCGCGGTCTTCCCAATCTGCCTTCCATGGTAGATGCGGCTGGTGCATTCATCGACCCCAAAAACGTGGAAATGTTCCAGCGCACCAAAGTATTCACCAGTACGGAATGCCACGCGCGCTATGAGATCATGCTGGAGGACTATGCCAAGCATATTCATATCGATGCCTCTACAATGGTCTCCATGGTTGGCCGCCACATCGTTCCCGCCGGATACGAATATCTTTCCAGCCTGAGCCGTGCGGAATATTATACGGAGCAGAACGGATTTGCCTGCGCAAGCGCCAAAGCAAGTGTCGGAAAATTGTGTGTGACCATCGACCGGACCGTGGGAGCACTGGAAGCACTGCGCCGCGCCCTGGCTGAACTGGATTCCTCTCACTTGGGTGAACGTGCCCGTGCGGAGCGTTGCCGCGCGCTGGCCCGTAATGAAATGGCCGCGCTGCGCTGTGCTGCCGATGAGCTGGAATTGCAGGTTCCGCAGGCGCACTGGCCCATTCCCGACTACTGCACGTTGCTGTTTGATCTGTGATGAACATCCAATATCTCTCCACTCCGGTCGGCCGGCTTGTACTGGGTGCGGATGACAGCGGCATTTGCTGGCTGCGTCCGGGCGACGCGCCATCCGGTGCGCAGCTGGTACAGACGCCTCTTTTACAGACTGCTTCCATTCAGCTGGAAGAGTATTTTGCCGGACGCCGAAAAGACTTTGAGCTTCCGCTTTCTCTTTCAGGAACTCCTTTTCAGCGTGCCTGCTGGGATGCGCTGTGTGCGATTCCTTATGGCGAAACCCGTACTTATGCACAGCAGGCAGCAGCCGTAGGCAACCCCAAAGCCTGTCGTGCTGTTGGGATGGCCAATCATGTGAATCCGATAATTATCCTGGTTCCCTGCCACCGGGTCATCGGCTCAAACGGCCGTTTGACCGGTTATGCCTGTGGACTTTCGTTAAAGCAGTTTTTGCTGGATTTGGAAGCAGCACATCGCACAAAATAAAAGATCCCCTCTGTTGTTGAAACAGAGGGGATTTTTATTCCAATACGGGATTCTGCCGTTCCGTATCACGAAGGAAGGCGTCTCCGCAACTGCAAGCCATCACATTGACTCGGTGCGCCAATATCTGCGCAGCTTTTCGGCGCTCTTTACGGCTGGAGCCCGTGCAGTAGACTGGTTCTCCAATGCAGATTTTTCGATATGCCGAGCTGCAATGAACCGGAACAAATGCCAGCGGATGCCCGGTTTCTTTGCGGTAATACTGATCCAAAGCCAGAAATCCTGCGTACGTCTCGCCCATCAGGGAACCTGTATTGGCATAATCCACATCCGGGCAGATAACGATGCTTTCCCCCTTTAACAAAAGCTCCTGAGAAAGGCGCATCGTTTTGCGCACTGCAGCACTGCCACGGTAAACCGGAACCGCACCCACGCTTCGTAACAGCGACGGTACCACCAATGATAAAAAACCTGCCGCCAAAAATGCGCATGGTTTCGGCCAGCCGAAACGCTCTGTAAAGGTGTAATGATAATACTGGTGAAAGCATTCCGTTCGATCGCAAAACACATGCAGCGCCCACACATGAACCGTTTTATCCAACCGCGCCACTGTGTGGACAGGGCCATACAGATTCTGATGATGCACCACATACACCACCGGTGCGGCAGGTGACGTCCCTTCGCATTTCCAGCGAAAGAGAAATAATCGGACAAGCCTTTTGAACAAACGCCCAAATGTGTTCCAGTGGGGCATCGTTTCCTTTCTTCTGGCAAATACCCAGTGCAATTGAATCTGGTAGCTGATCACAGCCAGCACGATGTCCACCAGCAGTTTTGCCGCCATTTCATCCATCTGTGCGAAAACACACAGAAGATAAGCTCCGCCAATACTCGCTGCAAGCTGAAACAGCCAAAGCAGGTAATAACGCGGCAATGAACCGCTGAAGGATTTATCCTGCACATACGGAAGCTGCCGATTGCACAGATAATTGACGCCGGAAGAGATGGTGCGGGCCAATGCCGCCGCCAAAGTCAACCGCATGGCCAGCGGCATCCCCGCCAAAAGCAGTTTGACAAGCATGCAGTATACAAACACGTCCACCACCACGGAGAGCGCAGCAGCAGTACTGTACTGCACAATTCCGCTGAAAACACATTTCAAAATCGGCAGCGCATCCCGAATCGTGCGAAAGTGACTGCCGGAATTGTTGTCAAAATAGACTGTGTCAATGGGAACGACCGTAAAGTCCAGCGCCTGTTGACGTGCAAAAAGCAGCATATTCAACTCATACTCGTAGCGGTCTCCCTTCAACTGGGCAATCTGCGCAAGATACCGCGGTGGCAAGCCGCGCAGGCCCGTCTGCGTATCTTTCAGGTCAATTCCATATACCACGCGCATGGCCCAGGACATCATTCGATTTCCCAGCGCACTTCGCCCCGGTGTATTCTTACCGAAGTTGCGGCACCCCAATACCAGCGTATCCGGGTGGGCGCTGAGAGAAACCTTTACCGCCGTTACATCCTTTACGGTATGTTGTCCGTCACAATCCACCGTAATCACACCGGGCAGATCGGTTTCCGCATCCAAAAGATACCGAAACGCTGTTTTCAAGGCCGCTCCTTTGCCCCGGTTGACCGAATGTGTCAGTACCGTACATCCCATCTGTTTCAGCGTTGAAAATATCGTCTCATACGCAGCACCGCTTCCGTCGTCCACAATCAAAGGCTTGGAAAAGCCGGCTGCTTCCAGCTCTTTTACATAGTCGATCAAACAGAATTCCGGTTCATATGCCGGGATTATAATTTGGTAATTCATGCCCCGCATCCTCCTCGTCTTTTATATAGACGAGCGTGAACCCGTGCATACGTCAGGCTTTTAGGCCATGGCGAAAGAATTTTTGGTTAACCCCCCCTTCAACAAAAAATCCCTCTCTCATACATATGAGAGAGGGATTTCATCAAATTATTTGCGCTGTTTGCTACGGTTTCCGCGTTTTACCGCAGGCTCTTTCTCCGGTGCCTTGGCAGGTTCCGCTGCTTTTTTCTCAACGGCGGATTTTACCGGCTCAACCGCTTTTTCTGCAACAGCAGCAGGCTTTGCCGTTTTCGCTGCTTTTTTCGCAGGTTCTTCCTTCACAGGCTGAGCCACTGTCTTCTCTACCGGTTTAGCCACCGGCGCTTTTTTTGCAACACGCTTCTTGGGAGCGGCTTTCTCTGCCGCCGGCTTGGCAGACTCGGATTTTACCGCCGCCTTTTTCGGCTCTTTCACTGCAGTCAATTTCCAGGTCTGCATTGCACCGTTCACATCATCCCAAATCTGAACGCGCGCACCGTTTTCCATGCTCATATCAACAATATCCAGAACTTTCCCGGATGCTTTGGACACAATTTTATAACCGCCGCGCACAGCTACAAACTGCCACAGCTGATTGTCTTTTCCGATGTAATCCCACTGATGAATCCAGCAGCCGTTCTCCGTGCCGGCCTGCGCAACATCCAGCACTTTCCCGGTCAGCTTATTCTCCAGTTTATACACACCTTCGGCCACTTCGACCGCCAGCCACTTCTGGCTGTCCACGCCGGTGCTCTCCCACAGCTGCACTGCCGCACCGCTGGCATGATCAAAATCGGCCACCTCCAGCACACGTCCGTCCTTGGCAGCAATGGTATAGCATGTATTTGAAACAGGTTTTTTACTCGTCGCTTCTTTCATAAAAATCAACCTCCTAATACTATTAAACACTACACCCCATCCCGCAGCTTTGTCAATCGCTTAAACATCGATTTGGCACCCTTAAACAAAGTCGACAAAAACCTCGCTCGGGATTTAGCTAAAATGCTTTCAGAAAAAGTTACAAAATCATAAAAATCAGCGTAAAGAACGCAGCAAAATTTGGATGGTATCCTGCTCCACTCCCTCTTCAGAAGGATGTGCACGCCGATAAGAAATATACCCGGTCAGTCCGCTGAATATGGCAAGCACTGCATAGCGCATGCTTTCCGGTTTACGCAGAACACCTTCCTCCACGCCCTGTTGCACGGTAAGTGCCAGCAACTCTTCCACTCGCTGCGCATATGAGCGGTTCATCCGTGTGCAAAACTGCTCCAGTTCATTTGTCTCGCCCGAACAAACAGCCAATACCTGCGCGCCTACATTCTGCATTTCCAGAACACGATCCGCCGCTCTTAACAGGACCTTGAGCCGCTCTTCAAAGCTTTGCGTCTTGCGCAGCGATTCTTCCAAATGCGAAAACTCATTTTCCAAGCGGTACAGAAAAGCCTTTGCAAAAATCTCTTCCCGGGACGAAAAATATTCATACAGGGTCCCTTTGCCGATGCGGCAGGCATCGGCAATCTGCTGTACCGTGATTGTGTGCAGGTCGCTGTTCTGCGTCCAAAGGCGCAGGAGTCCTTCGTAAATCTGCTCTTCTCTTTGAGCGCGTCTGTTCTGCATGCTCATTCCTCCTGAAGGCCATTCACTTCACGGGCCGCGTCTTCCGCAGCATCGTCCAATTGCGGATCATGCAGCGGTCGTTTCATCATAATATCGTATAAAATCGGCACAATCACCAATGTGAGCAACGTGGCATAGCTCAAGCCGCCAATGGTGACAATGGCCATCGGCTGCGTCATTTCCGCGCCCTGGCCGACACCCAAGGCCATCGTGGACATGGCCAGAATGGTAGTCAGCGCCGTCATGAGCACCGGACGGATTCGGGTGCGTCCTGTTTTTACAATGGCTTCCCGCCGGGTCATCCCTTCCAGGCGAAGCTGATTGATACTGTCCACAAATACGATTCCGTTGTTGACAACCACACCCGACAAAACAAGGAAGCCCAGCATTGCAATGATGGACAGTTCTTTTCCCGTCACCAAAAGTGCCAGCAAACCACCCGTAAATGCCAAGGGAATGGTGAACATAACAATAAACGGACTCATCAAACTCTGGAACTGTGCGACCATAATCAAGTAGATGAACACAATGGCCAGCGCCATCATTTTCAGCAAATCCAGCATCGCGCTGTTGATGGTTTCGTTCTCGCCGGAGAGGGTGACCGTATAGCCATCCGGGACCTCGTATTCGTCCAGTGTTTTTTGAAGTTCTCTGCTTACCAGACCAATGTTGTGTTCTTCATCGACACCCGCAGTCACAGACATGGTTCTCACGTTGTTTTCACGGTTGATGGCAGGAACGCTGTCCGTTTCTGTTTTGGTGGCAATTTCGGAAAGCGCCACGGTTTTCTCTTCTCCGTCCTGACCGGTCACTGTAAATGTGTACTGCATAATGCTGTCACGCCCCGGCAACGAAGCAGCGTCCTGAATCACAACGACCGGAACATCATCTGCCCCAATGGTCAGCGTTGTCGCACTGGTCTCACTTTGGAGTGCCGTTGCCAGTTCACTGTAAACCTGAGCGACCGTCAGCCCATACTGCATGGCCTTTTCCTTATCCACAGTAATGCGCGTTTCCGGGTTTCCGGTCACTTCTTTTTCCGAAACATCCAACACGCCTTCTGTTTCGTGCAAAATCGACCGCAAATCTTCCGCAATCGCATTCATCTGGTCCAGATCCTGCCCTGTAATTACCAGTTCGATACCGGACCCGCCCAGCATGGACAGATCCATGGTGGATTCCGTCACATCCACCGTGCAATCCAGGTCGCTGACAGACTGATCGATCTGATTTTTCACATCTACGTTGGTAACATCCCGATCATCAGACAAAAGAATATAAAATTGAATACTCCCGGAAGAACTGCCTGTCATTCCTCCCATGCCAGACCCCTGCATGGCACCTACGGTCTCCACACCTTCCACCTGTGTGATTCGGGCCATGACTTCGTCGGCCATGGCATAGGTCTGCTCCTGAGTGGATTCCTCCGGCATGGTAAGCGTCGCGGACATCTGCGGGCTGTCCATGCTGGGAATAAAAGCGGTCCCCATTTGTGTGACCATAACACCGCTGAAAACCAGCAGCGCGAAAGCACCACCCAGAACCGGCGCCTTATGCTTAAGTGCCCAGCGCAAAACCTTTTCATACCGGTTCACAAAGCCATCGAACAACTTGTGCTCTTTCTGTGTGGAGCTGCGCAGGAAGCTCGACCCCATCGCCGGTACCAGCGTCAATGCCACTACCAAACTGGCCAGAAGCGAATAGGCAATGGTCAGGCCCATATCGGTAAACAGTTCGCGGGAAAGGCCCTGCGTAAATACAATGGGCAGGAAAACGCAAATGGTCGTCAGCGTCGAGGCAAAGATTGCACCGGCAACCTGCGTGGCTCCACGTACGGCCGCTTTCGTGGCAGGCATTCCTTCAGACCGCAGACGATAAATATTTTCGATGACTACAATGCTGTTGTCCACCAGCATACCAACGCCCAGTGCCAACCCGGACAGACTGATCAGATTCAATGTGACGCCTGAAAAATACATCAGTGTAACGGCACACATCAGACTAAAGGGAATGCTGCACGCCACAATCAGCGTGGGACGCGCATCGCGCAGGAACAAAATTAAAATCAGAATTGCCAGCAGGCCGCCCCACAACAGGTTGGACAACACACTGCTGACCACCAAATCGATGTAATCGCCCTGATCCATCAGCGGGGTAATATGCAGGTCCGGATTTTCCTGCTGCAGTTCTTCAATTGCATCGTTGATTTTACCGGACACATCTGCTGTCGACGCCGTGCTCTGTTTTTGAAAACTCAGTACCACACCGTCGTTTCCATTTACCTTGGCATAGGTCTCTCCCGCGTTGTCCGTCAATTCTACGGCAGCTACATCACGCAGACGAACATCGCCGATACCGTCTACATCCAGATGCATCAAGACGGTGTTCCCCAATTCTTCTACACTCTGGAACGCATCACCCACTTTTAACAGATACTGCTCCCCGGATTCATTGATATAGCCGGCCGGCATGTTAAAGTTTTGAGCCATCAGGATATTCGCCAGCATTTCCTGCGTCAATACGCCGGAAAGATCTGCCTGCTTGTACGCCTGATCCCGCGCCTGTTCAAACTGTTCCTGTGCTGTTTTCAGCTGCTCTTCGGCCTGCGCCAGCTGACTTTCTGTGTTGGACAGTGTCACCTCGCCCTTGGTCAGTTCATTCACCGCGGTCATTTTACCGCTCTCCAGCGCAGCATATCCTTCCTGTGCCTTTTTCAGCGCCTCTTCCAGCTGCGGCTTCATTGCGGAAATAGTAGCAAGTCTCGTAGCAATGTTGCTCAATTCTGTATCAATTTCCGCCATACGCGCAGGAGCCTTGTCGGCCGCATCTTTCAGCTGACGCAAACTCTCCTGTGTCAAATCAGCCAATTGCGAAACACCGCTGGAAATCGCCTGCTGGCGGAAGGCTTCGAAAGTCGCGGCGTCCATCGCCAACAGATCTTCCACGCTTTCCGGCATGGTGGCTACCGACCGAATTGCACTGGAGATTTTTTCCGGAAGAGGTATCGACGGATTTTCCAGCAGCGCGAGCACCTCATCAAAGTTTTGTACCTGCACGCCCAACGCCGCCAAAGCCTGGTTCACCTGATCAACCACCTGCTGCTGAGCACCTTGCTTTGCAGCCAACAATGCGCTGCTCAGCGTATTGTAACCATCCAGCGCCTGCTGGTATCCTGCTTTTTCCGCTTCAAATGCTTTCTGATTGGCTGTCAGCGATGTCTCCTCACTGAGCATGGCGGAAACCTGTGCCGAAGCGCTGTCCACCTGTGCACTCGCATCTGCCAGCTGGCTCAGTGTAGAATCTTTCTTTTCGTTCAACGCCTGCTTTCCCTGCTCCAGCTGAGCTTTTCCGCTGTCCAGTTTTGCCTGTCCGTCACGCAGTTCCTGCTGGGCGTCTGCCAGCTCACTGTCCACGCTTCCCAGAACGCGGTCATTCAGCGCATCGATCTTGCTCTGATCCAATGTCACCGAGACCTGCCGCTCTACCAAACCGGTTGCATCCACGCTGGCCACGCCGCTCAACCGCTCAAATTCCGGAATCACGGACTCCTGCGCGTAATCCGAAACCTGACCGACATCCATTCCGTTTACGTCCACACTGGCGATCATTACGGGCAGCATATCCGGGCTGATCTGCAGCAGCATCGGCGTACCGACTGCATCGTCAAGCTGCGCTTTCACCAGATCCACATTGCTGGATAATTCGATCATAGCAGAATCCATATTGGTCCCCTGCTCAAATTCCAAAATGACCAAACTGGAGTTTTCACTGGAGACTGACTGCACGTTTTTAACACCGCCTGTTGTTCCCAGCACCGCCTCCAGCGGCTTTGTCACAGTCATTTCGATTTTTTCCGGACTCGCACCGGCGTATGTGGTGACTACCATCACATACGGCAGTTCAATACTGGGCAGAAGATCGGTCGTCATTCCCATAAAAGAGACCACACCCAATACCAAAACCAAAACGACTGCTACCAAAACAGTAAACGGTTTTTTGACGCTGTAATGAGACAGCATAATTACCTCCCTGCCGCATATTCGGCTTAAAGAAAAACTGACCGACCAGTCGGTCGGCTTTTTCATTATAGCACCCACCAAGATGAATAGAAAGCACTTTTTCCACGAAAAAATGTAAAAATTTTATTGCAAAACAAAAGGAGCGGCATCTGGGATGCGCTCCTTTACACGCTGATTCTGTTTGTCGATTTTTCCGCCCATACACTAAAAAATCTGCCGGAACATCCGTTCCGGCAGATTGCATTCAGATAAAAATAGCCTCAGGCTGCAGAGCTTGCGTCAGAAGATGCCGGCGCGGTGGAATCCTGCGCCAGATACTGTTCCAACGTCAGGCCGCTGGCCTTAATTTTCTGTGCCTGCTCCACACCTACATAGCGCCAATGCCAGGGTTCCGGATCAAAGCCCGTAATCTCCTTGGTTCCTTCCGGATAGCGCTCGATAAAGCCATAATTGGCTGCATTTTCCGTCAGCCACTGATACTCGGCGCTGGCACGATAAGCGGCATCATCATAACCGGAGACAGAGCTGGAGAAAATGTCGGCAGAGAGGCCCAGGTTATGCTCCGACGCACCCGCCGGGCAATCCGTATAACCAGCATTGTAGTTGGTCGCCTGTGTATCATAAGTGCGGTAACCCACCTTCAGGGTCAGCGTATATCCCGCATCCTTTGCCGCGCTCAAGAGCTGATTGAAAGCATCCGCCGCACGGCTGTCCACCGGGACGCCACCTACATCTGCAGTCGTAATGGCATCGGTCTCTTCCTTGGACAACACATTGCTGCGATTTACCAAGCGCATATACCACTCATCGCGCGGAATCGTATCCACCGGCTCCGTGACAACGGAACTTGTCGAAGAAGCATCGGGAACAGAAGAACTGGCCATGCTGCTGGAAGTGGTTTGAGAAGTAGAATTCCCCTTGTCATCTCCGCCGCCCAAAAGTTTGGTCACCAGAAGAACGACCAGAACCAGAATCACCAGCGCAATGCCAATGATCAGCGGCATTTTGTTGCCGCCTTTACGGCCACCGCCCGAACCGCCTTTGCGGCCGCGGCGCGGCATGTCCTCTTCATCGTCCTCTGTGTCTTCGTACTCGTCCTCATCGGGATCCGCATCGTACAAGCCTGCAAACAAATCGTCTTTCACGTCAGAGGGTGCCGGTTCGCCATAGCTTTCTTCGCTCGCCTGTGAAACCGCCTGATCAAAAGCACTGAAATCAATGGGGGCGATTCCGCCCAAATTCTCAGACTTGGGCTCCTGCGGCTGCACCGGCTCCAGGGGCATATCAAACGAAAGCTCTTCTACTGCAGGTTCCGGTTCCGGCTGAGAGAAGTCCAGCGGAATTGTCTGGGAAACCGGCTGCTGAACCTCGGGTTCCGGTGTTTTCTCCGGCATCGGAGGCTGTGCATCAAAATCAAAGGCAGTCGTTTTGTGCAATTCAGCAGGCTCAAAACTCATGGGCTGAACCGGCGCGGCCGGTTCAAACACACGGGTAGCCTCTTCGCCCGCCTGAGAAGGAACATCCTTTTGATCGGAAATTGCCTGGTCCAAAAGCTGTTTCCACTCAGGCTCTGCCTGCTGCTGAACCGGTTGCGCCGGAATCGGCTCAATCGGAGCACTGGTCATTGCCGGCTGCTGCACCGGCTCCACCGGGGCAGGCTGATCGACAACAACCGGTTGCGCTTTGGCCTGCCGGAAATGATCTACGTTCCAATCAATCGGCTTTGCCTTTACCTGACGCCGAAGCGGTTCCTGACGATTGGTAGAATTAAACACCGGCAAAGAACCCGTCGGTTTTGCCGGAGCAGCCGCATGAGGCATTTCAACAGAAATCGGTTCTGCCTCATCTGCAGCCTGTGCAGATGGAACATTTTCTGCCGGCTGAGCAAAATCCAAAGGAATTGCATCTTCCGCCACCGGCTGGTTCGACTCTTCCTCCGCAAATAAGCTCTGGAAGACCATCTCTCCGATATTCTTTTCTTTTTCCTTATCCTGCGGCACACTGGGGGCAGCGGGCTTCGCTGCCACAGGCTGTTTCACATCGAAAACCTGTGTCGCATCACTGGTACTTGTGGTTTCGGCTTCGGGTGCGTCGTCAAACAGATTCAACTCCTGCATCCCCGCAAACGCATCGTCCATCGGTTTGTCGTTGCCGTTGGAACCAGCGCCGCTTTCCGGCTCACCGGAGAAAAAATCTATATTGGGATTCGGCACAAAAACACCGCCTTTTTCTAAGTTTATATACTATATATAATAGCGCATTGGTTTATGTTAAGCAAGTATTTTTCCAGAAATGAAGCATACAGCCCGGCCTTTTTCTTCTCTTTATGAAGATTTTTTTAATTTTGCTAAAATCTCTTGCAGTTTCCTTTTGATTGTTGTATTATGAATTAGCACTCATGCTTTTAGAGTGCTAAGATTTAGGAGGCATGTTTTATGGCAGTAAAGCAATTCAAAGCCGAATCCAAGCGGCTTCTTGATTTGATGATTAATTCCATCTATACGCACAAAGAAATTTTCCTGCGCGAACTGATCAGCAATGCCAGCGATGCCATTGATAAGCTGTATTTCCGCAGCCTCACCGATGACAGCGTTGCGCTGAAGAAAAAAGACTTCGAGATTCGCCTTTCCCCTGACAAGGACAAGCGTACGCTTGTCATCTCCGACAATGGCATTGGTATGACCAAAGAAGAGTTGGAGCAAAACCTTGGCACCATTGCCAAAAGCGGAAGTCTGGACTTCAAGCAGAACAACGAAGCCAACAATAAAGTGGACATCATCGGACAATTCGGTGTTGGTTTTTACTCTGCGTTCATGGTTGCCAGTAAAGTAACGGTGATCAGCCGCGCCTTTGGCACACAGGAAGCCTGGAAATGGGAATCCAAAGGAGCAGAAGGTTATACCCTGACTCCTTGCGAAAAAGCCACCGCCGGTACGGATATTATTCTGGTTATTAAGGAAAACGAAGGCGACGAACATTATGACGAATATCTGGACGACTGGCGCCTTGCGGAAATCGTGAAAAAGTATTCCGATTACATTCGTTATCCCATCAAGATGCTCCGCACCAAGAGCCGCATGGTGGAAGGAACCGACAAGGATGCGGACGGAAATTACAAAACTCCGGAATACGAAAATTATACGGAAGATGAAACGCTGAACAGCATGGTTCCCATCTGGAAGCGGGATAAAAAGAAAGTATCGGACGAAGAATACGCTGAATTCTACAAGCAGAAATTCACCGACTGGTCCGATCCTGCCAAGGTCATCCAATCCAAGACCGAAGGCACAGCCACTTACAACGCATTGCTGTTCATTCCGTCCCGTGCGCCGTTCAACTACTACACCAAAGAGTATGAAAAAGGGCTTCAGCTTTATGCCAGCGGCGTGCTGATTATGGATCGCTGCGCCGATCTCCTGCCGGACCATTTCAGCTTTGTAAAAGGTCTGGTAGACAGCCAGGATTTGAGCCTGAACATCAGCCGCGAAATGCTGCAGCACGACAGCCAGCTGAAACTGATCAAGACCACGCTGGAACGCAAGATCAAAAATGAACTGTCTGCCTGGCTGAAAAACGACCGTGAAAAATACGAAGAATTTTTCAAAAACTTCGGTCTCCAGCTGAAAATGGGCTGTTATACCGGCTACGGTGCCAATAAGGACCAGCTGCAGGACCTGCTTCTGTTCCACAGCGGAAAAGAGAACAAATATGTCACGCTTCGTGAATACGTGGACGCCATGCCCGAAGAGCAGAAATACATTTATTACGCCGCCGGCGAAAGCTGCGAAAAGCTGGCCAAACTGCCCGCTGCGGAGCGCGTGTTATCCAAGGGATTTGACATTCTCTATCTGACGGATGATGTAGACGAATTCGTTCTGCAGATGCTGCGCGAATACGACAAAAAAGAATTCCGCAACATTTCCGGTGATGATCTGGGGCTGGAGAGCGAGAGCGAAAAAGAAGAGCTGAAAGCCCAAAATGAAGAGAACAAAGACCTGTTTGCGGCTATGAAAGAGGCATTGGGTGACAAGGTCAGCGAGGTGCGCTTGTCGCAGAGACTGGTAAGCCACCCGGTCTGCCTGTCCAGCAGCGGACCGCTTTCCATTGAGATGGAAAAGGTATTGAACAATATGCCCACTCAGGAAAAAGTAAAAAGCCAGAAAGTTTTAGAAATCAACGGAACGCACCCGGTGTTTGCTGCATTGCAAAAACTGATGCGCGACGGCGACAAAGAAAAGCTGGCAACTTACAGCGAATTGTTGTATGATCAGGCACTTCTGATTGAAGGCCTCACTTTGGAGGACCCTGTCGCCTATGCAAATGCTGTTTGCAAACTGATGACGGAATAACAACAAAAAACCGCCGCCCGAATTCGGGCGGCGGTTTTTGTCTTAATAATAATAGAAACGTGATACGCTGTATCCCCAAATGGCAAACAAAACCCACAGGAATATAAAAAGTGCCCAACCAATCAGTTTTACAATCAGAATTCCACGTGCCAGATTGCGCCGATTGGGCCGCATGGAACGCTCAAATGCCCAAATCAACATGACGATCCATCCTACCAAAGGAATATTGCCAAGTACCAGCATACCTACAATGGTTCCGAGGCTCAAAGGCTCTGGCGGCTGCTGAACCGGATACGGCATAGGACGCCCCTGTTCATAATACGGCGGCTGCTGAACCGGCGGGTAGCCGCCGGGCATATATTGAGGTGCCGTTCTCGGTGGTTCCTGGCGGGCCGCTGCGGGTTCCGGCTGGACCGGCGGTACGGCCGATGCGTTCGGGTCCGGCTGCGTGGCAGGCTCTGGCTGGACAGGAGCCGCACTCGATGCGTCCGGTGTCGGCTGCGCGACGGAATCTGGTTGGGCCTGAGTCGCAGTCGGCACAGTCACGTCTGGCTGAATTTCACTTTTAGCTCCGCAGCGAGGACAAATCGCATCCTCGTCTTTCATTGGGAAACCGCAATAAATACAATAATGCATTGTACGCCCTCCTCAAAAATACATATAGACCTGACAGGGAATCATTCCGTTGTAAAGTTTGCGGCGTCGCTTTGCCTTTTTGCCAAAATGTGTCTCAAAATCCGCATCAGCGGTAATAATATAGGCACCACGCACAGGATTTTCTTCCAGGCGGCGGCCCAGAATCCGCTCCAGTTCAGCCGCTTGCTGCAAATCACCCAAGCGTTCACCATACGGCGGATTCGTAAATACCATACTTCCTTTTGCGGGCGCGAAACGACTTACGTCTGCCTCAAAAAAGCGGCAATGCTTTTCCACCCCCGCCAGTTTAGCATTCGCTGTTGCCAAACGTACCGCCGCCGGATCGATGTCAAAGCCGATTCCCTCAAAGGTGCAATCCTTTCGGATTTCACTCAGCGCCTTTTCTCTCTGCCGCGCCCATGCCTTGGGGGAAATAAAAGCATAGTGTTCTGCAGCAAAACGTCTGCGCATGCCGGGAGCCAAATTCATCGCTTTCATGGCTGCTTCAATCATTAACGTGCCGGAACCGCAAAACGGATCCTGCGCAACTGTATCCGGATATATGCGTCCCAGATCCACAATTGCAGAAGCCAAGGTCTCCTTGATGGGTGCAAGTGTACTGTTGCGCCTGTACCCGCGCTTATGAAGGCCGTCACCAGAAGTATCCAACTGAATTTCCGCTATGTTTTTCCGAATGGAAAAGCGAATTTTGTAAACGGCCCCTGTCTCAGGCAGGACCTGCGTATGATGGCCGCGGCGCATCCGCTCCACTACCGCCTTTTTCACAATGCTCTGGCACGCCGGGACACTGGACAGCTGGCTGGAAAGACTGCTGCCCTTCACTGGAAAAGCTGCATCTGCCGGGAGCAGCTCCTCCCAGGGAATGCTGGCCGTCAAATCAAACAACTCGTCGAAGCTTGTGACCTTCCCTGTCTTCAACAAAAGCAACACGCGCTCTGCACAACGGCTCCACAAGTTGGCCGCACACAGAATGTCTTCGTCTCCGTCAAAAGAAACTCGTCCATCCGTAACGGTTACATTCTGTGCCCCAATGCGTTTAAAATCGTACGCGGCCGCGCTCTCCGTTCCAAAATAGCACGGAGCAATCATATGATACTGCAAATCAGATTCCTCGTTTTCATTTTTGTTTTAGTATAACATAAAACCACGTCACTGACCAGTTTTCCAAGCGCCAAATCAATCAAATGAAATAAATTCTTTGCTTCATCCGTATTTCATGCAAAGGAGGTGCCGTTGTATGAAAGTTCGCCGGCGTATCGGTTTTATTTTCGTTGCATTGATTCTTATCGCAGGAATTCTCTGGTGGTTGCTGAGCGGGCGCCATCCGTACGCAGATCTTCGTGCGGATCAAATACAGAGCGCATCCGTGCGTCTCATCCCACCCAGCGTACAATATGAGCTTTCTGCCGATCAGATTGAAGACCTTTGCCGTCAGATGCAATCCGTCGTCATATATCGCACATTTTCGCCCGAGCCCATGGCAGGTCAGTTTGTAGAATTCACGCTTACTTTTCAGGACGGGACCGTACACACGGTACAGCCGTTCGGAACTCTCATCTCCCTTGACGGAATCTTTTACCAAACCGCTTACGAACCAAGCGAAGCACTGAACCAATTTGCCAACCAACACATTCCCACATAAAAAAGGGGGCTTTCGCCCCCTTGTTTTTTTGAGTAGGTCAGCGCTCTGGAACCAACAGGCCGTATGTGCCGTCTTTACGGCGATAAACCACCTGTACTTCCCCTGTATCGCCATCGCGGAACAGGAAAAACGCGTGACCCAGCATATTCATTTCCAAAATAGCCTCATCTACTGTGCACGGCTTCACCGAAAAATGTTTTTCGCGAATCACGTGGTACTCGTTCTCCTCCGGCTCTTCCTCTTCCTGAGCAAAGGCCTCTACAGCCGGCTGATATACACGATTTTCCAGTTTCTTGCGATTCTTGACAATTCTACGCGTCAAAAGATCCACGGCCGCATCGAACGCATCTTCCATGCGGTCGGCTGACTTCTCTGCCCGGCTTACGAACCCCCGGTCGCGTACGGTCAATTCCACCGTTTGCCAATCTTTCTCAACGGTTACAGTCACCTGTGCCTGCGCCTCCGAAGAGAAGAATTTATCAAGTTTTGCGAGCTTTGTCTCCACGCGCTGTTGAAACGCCTCTTTCAGATTGACCTTGCGTCCTGTGCATGTGATTTTCATAAACCAAAGCCTCCTTTGCGGTTTGAAAAAGAACGCTCATGCTTTCTTTTTCTATCTTCATTATAACACTCCTATCTCCCATACGCAAGGCAGGCAAAGGCATAGTTTACAGTTTATTCTTTATTTATACAATTTTTTTGTCTAATTTATCCACGCGGTTCAAACAAAAAAGGATGCACCCGCCGATGCATCCTTTTAAAAACAATCAATGACCTCTGCGTGAATACCCGCCGCCGCGCCGGGCCTCTGTCACGCGACGCAGATCGGAAATTTTTTCTTCACTGCGAGATTTAAACTGGCTCATCATGTCCTCAAAGGACAGATTGGTCTGGGGAGCCGGTGTACGCGGCTGCCATACGCGGCCCGTATCTGCCCGTGTGGGACGAGGACGCGGCTCCGTCCGTTTGATGGAAAGCGCAATTTTTCCGTCCGGTGAAACGCTCAGGATCTTGACCTTAACGATCTGACCTTCATTGAGCACATCCGAAAGCTCCTGAATGTACTCATTGGAGACTTCGGAAATGTGAACCATTCCGGTCTCTCCACCGGGCAGCAAAACAAATGCGCCGAATTTTTTTACGCCGGTGATCTTACCCTCTACGATGCTTCCTACCTCTACTGCCATGGAATGATAGAACTCCTTTTATTTAAAATGCAAAGCCGCACGGCTTTTAAAGTGGGGGTGGAGACGGACCTTAATTGCCCGACATGTCGATGAAAACACGCTCATTGGGTAACGCATAACCCAATTTTGTGCGGGCAAGGCGCTCCATATAAGCCGCTTCATCATCTGTATCCAACGTACGCTGCAACTCCTCGTTTTCGGCTTGCTGTGCCGAAACCTGCTGATTGACATTGTCAAGCTGCTGGCGCTTGGCAATAATTTCCATCTGTACAGAAATCAGCGATACACCCAGATATACGCAAACGCAAACAAGCCCAAGCCGAATTGCCCAAGCTGAAAACTTTTTCTTTTTCTTTTTCGCCGTACGCTGCATTACCGATGGATCGCCTTTCCCTGTTTTGCAAGGTTTTTGTCTTTTGCATTATTTAGAATTATACAACACTCGGCCTGTGTTTTGCAACCTTTTCTTGTTGACCTGCTTCATTTTTTCCAGTTTCTTTACATGCCTTTTTGTCCCGCGTGCTTTTGCGCATCGAAAAAGTCTCCGCCAGAAAGGCGCAAACACATAGCGCCCAATCCATTGGACCGGAAAAGTCAAAGCCCGCCAAAACATCGCCCTCATTTTTTCTAAAAACGGCCCCAGTGCAGAACGACAGATCAAAAAAGCACTCACACAAGCAAGCAGATCATACCAACGCGGAAGGCCGGAATAGAAACGGCTTACGGCAGCACTGCGCAGCATTAAAACGCCGCTTATACAGCAGAACACATCAGAAAAGGCCAAGGCAACCGCACTTTGGCCCAGCACAAACCGAAGCCCCGAATATATCAGACACAAAAGGCACCCGAGACCTGCTGCCAAAAAGGCGTCTCTGAGCGCCATTTGAACGGGAATGGCCGCGACCATTACCGCACCAACCTTTTGAACAATGATGTGCCTTTTTCCTTTTTGACTGTATACTGCACATATTCTATGGCACCGCTGATTCGCACTTCTCCCGTCTGTACGCTGAGTTCGCTGACCTTCAAACCTTCTCCGCCGATGGTCAGCATTCCATATTCCGTATCCAAGCAAGCCGTGAGTTCATCATAGGACAAAATCGCCTGGATTCCTGTGGCCGTCAGCATGTTCCGGTTTTCCAATATTACATTATGCGGCTTCTTTCCACCTGCTGTCATGCTTTTCTCATTCATGTTCTTTTCACCTGCCTTCCGTTCATTCTATGCGCACAGCAGGTGCTCTATGCAAAAAAGTCTATGGAAGATATCTTCCATAGACTTTTCTTATTCCGACAGAACAGTGTACATTTCTCTTGCTACATCCTTCCCCGTAGGGGCTTCTGTAGAGACCACTTTTACCTGAACCGGGCGCTGACCAAAAGCAATTTCAATGATGTCGCCTTCCTTGACGGCGTAACTTGCCTTCACCGGACGGCCATTCACCAAAATGCGACCGGCATCCGCCACTTCATTGGCAACGGTGCGGCGCTTGATCAGACGGCTTACCTTTAAATATTTATCGATTCGCATATGCACTCTCCTCCCTATGCGGGATAACATAACAAAAAGCCCGCACCGCGGCAATGCGCAGAGCGGGCATAAAAAGCAGCTTATTTACCGGAAACAGCGTCCTTCAAAGCTTTGCCTGCTTTAAACGCGGGCACAACCGTCGCTTCAACCTGAACCTCTTCGCCGGTGCGGGGGTTCACAGCCGTACGAGCAGCACGCTGACGGGGCTCAAAAGTACCAAAGCCCACCAGAGCAACTTTATCGCCGGATTTCAGCGCATTGGTAATGCCGTCCAAAACAGCTGCAACTGCCTTCTCTGCATCCTTTTTGGTCAACTCTGCATCGGCAGCAACTTTCGCAATCAGTTCAACTTTTGTCATGTTGAAAAACCTCCAAATAAAAGCATTGATGATTTCGTTTATATCCACAAAGCGCTGAGCGCCTTGGATAAACCTGTTCTGTTTCTTAGTGTGGACCAGACTGTATTGACTCAAACAAATCGACATAAGTTCACGGCTGGGACACACTGTACAAAAACGCCCGATTTTCACGCTCCAGCGCTTCCTCTGCATCGCATTTGACCTGGCGGCCCAAATCCGCTGCGTCGAACAAAAGGCGACCCAACACATCGGATATGTTCTGCACATCGCCCTGCTCCGCTGCTTTGCAGAATTCATCTGCGTTTTTCTTCAGCGAAGCTGTGGTCTCCTGTGTGCTGCGACCCATTCCATGCGAAGCAGCCCGCTTGGAAAGTTTTGTTGCCCGCATTAACGCTGGCATCGCCTGCGGAACACTGGCCAAATCTTCCGCAACAGACTCGCGATGTTTTTCCTGACGTTTCAGCGCCTCCCAATTTTGCAGCGCCTGCTCGGGGTTGTCCGCTTTCACATCACCAAAAATATGAGGATGACGGTAAATCAGCTTTTTGCAAATACCCGTGCACACATCTTCAAAGGTAAAGCGGCTTTGCTCCGTTTCCATCTGCGTGTGGAGCGCCACCTGCAAAAGAACATCGCCCAATTCCTCACAGAGAAGATGTGCATCCTCCAAATCAATCGCGTCCGCTACCTCGTACGTTTCCTCAATGAAATTCTTACGGATCGATGAATGCGTCTGTACTTTGTCCCAGGCACACCCGTCCTTTGGGTCCCGCAAAAGCGCCACAATGCGCAGCAGGTCCTCCATGTTATACCGTTCTTTCATTTCAAAATCCTGCTTCAAGGCCGGTTCCGCCCTTTCTGGTCTATTCTACATGATAGCCCCTCTGAATGCAAGGGTTTTTCCGTTTTTTCACGAAAATAAATCATTCCGAAGTGCTTTTGCAATCGACAAACTTTTAAAACTTATCTTTTCTGCCTCTTTTTGTGCACAGACGAGCGTTTTTTCTTCTGCCAAATCCATGCGCGAACGCTTGGATTATCAGAGGCCGTTCCCACACCGAGGACAAAATATGGCCCCCGGGTCGACCTCCGCGCCGCATTGGGGACAGTAGGTAGTCACCGTTTGCTGCGGCTGGGGCTGTTCTTCCTTTGGCAGTTGTGCCAACGCTGCCAGTTCGGCTTCCACTTGTGCCACGACCTGGACGTATCGATCGATCAGCTCCTCATTGGTTTCACCGTTTTTCCGCAAAGAATAAACCAGTGCACCCAGCTGCCGCTGCGCTTTCGCCAGTTTATTCTCCAGTGCCAATTGATCGACCTGTTTTTTCCCTTTCTGTACCAGGTCTTCTGTCACCCGGGCAGCGCCGTCCGCCAGAGTGGCAGCGCTTTCTTTCAGCTTATCAAATGAAATCACAACAACACCTCCATCGTTTTGTCATTGCGGATTTTCTCCCAAAAATTCCCGAAGCATCGAATCTTCCGGGACCAGTGAAAGCGGAATAGTGCGACACTTTGCAAACGTATCACACAGTGACTTCAACCGCTGCGCATAAGGGCTCTGCGCCGGCAAAGCTCCGCGGTGCGCGCAGACCAGCGGCGCCAGGCAGCAAACCTCGTAGGAAAAGCTTGTATCCAGCAGAAGATCCGCTTCCGGCTTGAACACCTTGATATTTTTGTCTTCCCCTTCGCATACAGCCGGCCACATAGACAACGTTTTTTCCACACTGTGACCGCGGAACTGATAATCCCGCACCATGCGCCGTGCCAGACGCACGTCCCGAGTGGGCAGAGAACGCTGTCCGCCCGTGGAATACTCTTCCCGCAGACCTGCGTAAATTTTGTACACACTTTTCGGCGGCAAAAGTGCCGTCAGACGGGGATTGAGCGCATGGATTCCTTCCACCACGGCGATTCCCTGCCCGATTTGAACCGGGATGCGTCCCATTCGGCGCTGTTCACGGCAAAAATCAAAATTCGGGATTTCCGTGCATCCGGTCTGCGTCAGCTCCAGAAGGCAGCGATTGATCTCCTTCACATCCAACGCATCCACGCTTTCATAATCCGGCGTGCCGTCAGGCAGAAGCGGATATTCTTCCAGATTTTTAAAAAAATTGTCCAACGAAACGACCGCTGCATGCGTTCCCAGCTTTTGAAGCTGAAGTGCCAGCTTGTGCGCAGTCGTCGTTTTTCCGGAAGAAGAAGGACCTGTTAGCATAACGACCCTTGCTCCGCTGTTCAAGACGCTTCGGGCCGCGGCATCGATCCGGTCGCGGTAGTCCTTTTCGCAATAATCTACAAAGGCCTGCGGAGACAAGGCCGCAACGCTCAGCAGATCCAGTTCAACGAGACGTTTGGGGATCCATATCAACGTATTGCCCATAAAAATCCTCGATTCCCTGTTTGCGCTGCTGCACAACATCGTAGCAGCGCAGGTATTCCAGCGGATATTTGTGATTAAAAATGCGCTTGATGTGCCCGCAGGGAGCGACCAGTTTTGTGGAACCTCCTGCACCTGCAGACAAAATTGTATGCACTTCTTCCATGATATAGATATTGTACAGGCCTGCAAACCCTGGTTTGGTATATCCCGTATTTTCCAGGTTTTGCAGCGTTCCCTTCTGGCGATACATGTAATAGGGTTCATAGCCCGCCTGATCCAGGCAGGCACAGGCCGACAGCATCTGTACAACATCTCCGTAACGGTCCGGCGCATGATCTTCCACCAGTGTAGAAGCGCGTTTCAGCGTCAGCGTATGCACGGTGATATTTTCCGGACCCAGGGTCATCACGCCTTTCAGACTCTTCTTGAAGCCGTCCACTGTATCCAACGGCAGCCCTGCAATCAAATCCATATTGATATTATTATGCCCCAATTTGCGGGCTGTGTCAAAACAGTCCAGCACATCCTGAGCTGTGTGCCGACGCCCGATGGCGCGGAGAACTTCATCCGAAAGCGTCTGCGGGTTGATGGAAATTCTTGTGGCGCCCAATTCTTTCAGTACCGCAAGTTTCTCCGGCGTCGTGCAATCCGGCCGACCGGCCTCCACCGTATATTCCCGCACGCTGGAGAGATCGAAGCACTCCTTCACGGTATTCATCAGCGTGCGCAACTGCTGCGCAGAAATCGCAGTGGGCGTGCCGCCGCCAATGTAAATGGATTCCAGTTTGAGATGCAATTTTTGAACCAATGCCGCAATGTCACGCAACTCTGCGCACAGGTGTGTCACATACGGTTCGATCAGTTTGGCGCTTTCACCCGTTGTTCGTGAGACAAAGCTGCAATAACTGCACCGGGAGGGACAAAACGGGATGGAAATATACAAGCTGAAGCTGCGAGGTTCTACTTGCGCCAAAACAGGCCGCTGCAGCTTTTCAATGCGCGTGGCCAGACGCAGCTTTTCTTCGCTGACAAAGCAGTCATTTTGAAGATGCTGCGCAGCCTGCTCTTCGCTCATTCCACGGGCATAAAGGTTCCGTACGAGCCGCACAGGACGAACGCCCGTCAGCATACCCCAAGGCGGCTGTTTGCCGGTTCTCTGCCGCAGCATGCAAAACAGCTCATGGCAAATTTCATATTCTTCCTGCTTTTTATCGGCACCGTCTGTCAAAGAGAATCTGCGGGCAGTAATTTCTTTCTCCCACCGCACAGCACAAAGCACGCAGTTGCCACTCTTATGCAAAACAATGGCATCCTGCCCATGTGCCGGATATTCCTTTACCAGCTGAAGAGCCGGCCAGAATAAACGTGCCACATGCTCCGGCTCATAACCGGAAGAAAGACCTGCCAAATAAAGTTTCATTTCGGATCCTCCATTGCCGCGCGCAAGTAATAATTACGGCTTTTCTCCTGCTCCATAGTGGAAAAAGGGCCATGACCGGGAAGCACCTGTACATCATCCGGCACTTGCGCCGCCAATTTCCGAAGGCTGGCATTCATTTGCGCCATACTTCCCGTCTCCAGATCTGTGCGTCCGATATCCCCGCAAAACAGAGTATCTCCGCTGAAAAGGTACTCTCCGCACAAAAGGCAGACGGAGCCGGAGGTATGGCCCGGCGTGGCAATCACCTGAAAATCCATGTCGTCCACAGAAAAATGATCACCATCGCCATAACAGCTGACCTGATCCAAGGGCGGGAACAAGCGTTCATCTACATGGGGCGCGGCATCCAGCTCGCTGACCATCAGCGAGGCACCCGTCGCCTTCCGAAGTTCAGCGACCGATCCCATGTGGTCGTAATGACCATGGGTCAAAAGAACTGCAGCCAAGTGAGCATGATGCTCTCTCAGCAAATCGAGATAGCGCTGTGCAGGCGCATTGGGATCAATCGCAACTGCATGCCCCTGATCCCCGATCAGCAGAAACGTATTGGTACACAATGGCGTCGCTGCCTGAATGTGAAAAACCTTCATTGCATCTTCCTCCTACCGGCTCCAGTCATCTGTTTCAATCACAATGGTGACCGGGCCGTCGTTGACCAGCGAAACCTGCATATCCGCTCCGAATTCGCCACTGACCACACGGCGCAGACCCGTTTGATGCATCTGCCGCACAAACTCCTCATAACAATCCACCGAGAGCGGCGGCTTGGCGGCACGAATAAAGCTGGGTCGCTTGCCCTTTTTGGTATCTCCATACAAAGTAAAATTGGAGATAATCATTGCCTCGTATCTCTTTTCTTCAGCGGAAACATTCAGATTGCCGTTTTCATCATCAAAAATGCGCAATCCGGCACATTTGTGTGCCAGCTTTTCGCACATTGCCGTGGAGTCCGTATCGGAAACCCCCAGCAAAATGACCAGTCCCGGGCCGATGGAACGGGTTTCCGCTCCATTGATGACCACACTGGCAGAACGAACTCTTTGAAGAACTGCCTTCATGCTTTCCCCCTCAGCGATCACACACGGATGATACTTGTAACGCTGCGGATTTTTTTCAGCCGCGCGATCACCGTGTTCAAATGCTCTGTATTGTTTACACCCACCGTCAGCGACATGGTGGCCCGTCCGTCCGAAAGCTGGCGGGCCGAAATCGCATAGCAGGGCAGATGCATCTCTGCAATCAGTCCTGCAACATCTGCCATCAGGCCGTCACGGTCAATAGCCGAGATCTCCAGCGAAGACTTGAAGCTTTCTTTTACGCCCTCGGCCCAATGTGCCCGCACCCAGCGCGGCGCATCTTCGCCTTCCAGTCCCATGCGAACGTTGGGGCAATCACGCTTGTGAATGGACACGCCGAACCCGCGGGTGACGAAGCCAATGATATCGTCTCCGGGCAGCGGGTTGCAGCACTTGGCGAATTTAACCAGACAATCGTCCATACCTTCCACCAAAACGCCTTCACTGGACTTATGCTTTTTCAACGGGACCTTGAACACCGTTGTCGGCGTGTTTTCCCGTACGAGCTTGGAATATTCGTCCTTTACACGGATCATCAACCGGGACAGCTGAATGCCGCCGTACCCCAGCGCCGCATACATCTCTTCAACGGTATTGAGGCGCATCCGGTGTGCGATCTCCGTCATAAACTCGTCGTACTTATCTTCCGGCACCGTGATCAAATTGCGGCGCATCTCTTTTTCCAGCGCCGCTTTTCCCTCGGCGATGTTTTCTTCCTTGCGCTCCTTTTTGAACCAGTTGCGGATCTTGTTTTTCGCCTCACTGGTCGTGACGATGTTCAGCCAGTCACGGCTGGGACCTTTATCCTTGGGACCTGTAATGATCTCAATGATCTCGCCTGTTACCACCTTGTGATCAATGGGAACAATGCGTCCGTTGGCCTTGGCACCGATCATGCGGTTGCCCACCGCCGAGTGAATGGCATAGGCAAAATCAATGGCCGTCGCTCCGGTAGGCAGGTTGATGACATCGCCTTTTGGCGTAAAGGCAAACACCTCTTCCGGCAGAAGTTCGGACTTGATCTCACGCAGCAGGTCACCTGCGTCATCGCTCTCCCTCTGGCTCTCCAGAAGCTGGCGAACCCAGGCAACACGGTCATCCAGCTGCTTATTGTCCGACGTAACACCCGCTTTGTACTTCCAGTGCGCGGCAACGCCATATTCCGCCGTCTGATCCATCTCCCAGGTGCGGATCTGCACTTCAAAAGGGATTCCTTCATGTCCCAGTACCGTGGTATGCAGAGACTGATACATATTGGGCTTCGGAGTTGAAATATAGTCCTTAAAGCGGCTGGGGATCGGATGATACATGTCGTGAATCACACCCAGCGCATTGTAGCACTCGCTCACCGTGTCCAGAATGATGCGCACCGCGTAAACATCGTAAATCTCCTCGAAAGTGCGATTCTGCATGTACATCTTCCGGTAAATGCCATATACACTTTTGATGCGCTTTTTAATAAAGCATTTTTCCATTCCGTTCTGGGCCAGATGTTCGCGGATGCGCTCTACAATGCCCGCAATAAACTGCTCGGCGCTTCCGTTTTTCGCCAGGTAGGACCGAATCTCCTCGTATCCCACCGGATCCAGATACTGAAGGCTTCGGTCTTCCAGCTCTTCCTTAATACTGCTGATTCCCAGACGATGTGCAATGGGAGCATACACTTCCATGGTTTCCAGAGCTTTGTCGCGCCGCTTCTGTTCCGGCCATGCATCGCCGGTGCGCATATTGTGCAGCCGGTCGCACAGCTTCACCAGCATGACACGTACGTCTTTGGACATGGCCATCAGCATCTTGCGCAGGTTTTCCGCCTGCTGTTCTTCCATGGAGGAAAACTTGATTTTGCCCAATTTGGTCACGCCATCTACCAGAAGCACCACGTCTGCACCAAAATTCTGGCGCAGTGTGTCCAAAGACAGACCCGTATCCTCCACCACGTCATGCAAAAGCGCGGCAATCACGGAATCCGTATCCAGGCCAAGGTTCACCACCAGGCAGGCCACCGCAATGGGATGGCTGATGTACAGCTCGCCCGACAGGCGGCGCTGATCCTGGTGCGCATTGCGCGCCATTTCGTAGGCACGCTCAATTTTTTCCATGTCGTATGGTTTGCCGGACTCTTCCGTCAATTTCTTCAAATCTTCATATGTGAGCACAGACGGCTTTTCCATACAAAGTCACTCCTCTAATTTTTTTAACACAGGCGCACTGAAAAGATCTTTTTTCTCTTTCACCGGAAGCAGACGCCAGCATCCGTTTTTGTTCTCGATCAAAGACAGCTGCTCCAGAGCTTTAAGCGAAATGATTACTTTCCCAGCGCTTCCCGCCCCGAATTTTGCAAACAACGGGCGCAAATCGCTCTCCGAAAGGCCCTGCGGATGCGCCGCCAGGAACCGATAAACGCCGGCCGTGTCCGCACGAACAGGGGTAATCGCCCGGCGCTGTGCTTCTTCCAGCGCGGCGCCGCTGCAAAATGCGTCTGCCCACTGGGCCAGCTGCGCATGCTCTTCGCCCATTCCCGCAGGCCGCAGATCCTTGATGCGGGCGGAAACCATGGCACCGTTTCTCCCCTCAAAAATGGAAAGCGCCACCAATACATCCACGGTATCTCCGGGCACATATCCCAGCGCATCCGGCCCCTTCCCGAAGAATACCGCATTCAAAATACTGCCGTTCTGCCGAAGCCGAACGCGGCAATGCTTTCCCTCGCTGACAGGGTAAACCGCATCCACCAAAGCATTTTCCACTAAAAACAGCGGGGCAGGGTTGCCGTTTCCAAAAGGCGCCAGCACACTCAGTGCAGCGACCTCCTGCTCAGAAATCTCGTTCAGCGCGACCGGCGCATCCGCCACAATTGCCGGCACATCGACCACCGGATGGTGCGCGGCAGCCCAAAGATTGATGGCTTTCCGAAATGCGGGCAAATTTTCCCGACGGATCGAGAGGCCGGCCGCCGAGGCGTGCCCGCCAAACCGAATCAACAATTGCTCGCAGGAAGCGATGGCCTCATAAAGTGAAATACCTTCCTGGGAACGCCCGGAACCTTTTCCCTCTCCGTTCTCGTCCACAGAAATGATAATCGCAGGCTTTCCCATACGTTCCGCAATGCGCGAAGCTACAATTCCAATCACACCCGGGTGGAATCCGTCGCCCCAGGCCACCAGAATCCGATCCGACTGATACGTAGGATCTGCGGTCAGCTGCTCCAGTACGATCTGTGAAATTTCCTGCTCCGCCTTCTGCCGGGCAGCATTTTTATCATCCAGTTCCTGTGCCAAAAGCGTTGCTTCTTCCTCGTCATCGCTGAGCAGCAACCGGAGCGCCACTGTGGCAGAGTCCATCCGACCTGCCGCATTCAAACGCGGTGCCAGGCCGAAGGACACATTTTCTGCGGTAAGCTCCTTGCCTTCCAGCCCGCACTGAGAGATCAGGGCAGCCAGCCCCGGGCGGTCTGTGTTCTGAAGAAGAGACAAACCCGCTTTGACAATGGTTCTGTTTTCTCCTTCCAGATTCATGATGTCCGCCACCGTGCCGATGGCTGCCAAATCACCATAATAAGGCAGCATCTCCGCCGGGTCGGCCGCATCCAGCGCGCACACCAGCTTAAAAGCCACACCCGCGCCGGAAAGACTTTTGCAGGGACTTTTGTCAAAAGGTAGCTGCGGATCGACCAGCGCTGCTGCCTGCGGAAGAACGGCCGGCGGCAGGTGATGGTCCGTCACCACGACATCCATGCCTTTTTCCACTGCCAGTGCAATGGCTTCGTTGGCGGAGATTCCATTGTCCACCGTGATGACCAGTCCGACCTCTTTCTCCGCCATCTGCTCTACTGCGTTGGCAGAAAGGCCGTAGCCGTCTTCATCACGGCTGGGCAGTTTGTAATACACTTCTGCTCCCGCAGCGTCCAGATACATATACAGCAAGGCTGTGGCCGTCACACCGTCCACATCATAGTCTCCAAACACAACGATTCTCTCGCCGTCATCGATGGCTCTGTGGATTCTGTCCACAGCCTGTTCCATACCCGCCAGCAAAAAAGGATCGCTGAGGAGCTGACCATCTCCACATCTGCGAACCGCCTCCTGCAAATCACACACACCACGCGCTGCCAGCACCTTTCCCACCAAAAGCGGCTGTCCCACAGCCGCACTCAGCCGGGCCGCAGTCTGTGCATCGGGACGGCTTACCCGCCAGGGATGATAGATCATAACATTGCTCTCCTTCTCATTTCTTCACAGGCACCTTTATCTGGTCCTGTGCCAGGCCATCCTGGTTGAATACGCTTTCCAGGGCACTCACTTCCACCGATATGTCCATGGCCGTATCTTTCAGCAAATTATCCAGCAGGTTGTGAAATGCCGCAGTCACCGGGTCCAGCACGCCGGACACCTCTTTTTGAATGCCGGCGGCCACTTCACTGCTGGCGGCGTGAGGTTCCACCTCATTGTATGTTTTCAGAAGTTTGATGGTTGTAGGCAAATAGTAATCGCAAAAACGGCGCACGTCGTCATCGCAATCCGGATGTGCTTTTACCCAGGCAAAAATGCCTTCCGCCTGATTGTAGATATCCTGTGCCTTCTCCCGGATTTCCTCGTTGTCAATGTCGGCCAGCTGCCGCTTCATCTCTTTCAAGAACTCCTCGCTGTCCGATACGGGCTCCTGCTTTTTCTGCGCTGTTTTCTTCGTGGTGCGTTTTTTTCGCTGACTCTGCTCGTCCTGCTTCTTGGCGCGCTCCGGATTTTGCAGCCGCCAAACAGTATTATTCGCATAAAAGCAGCCGCTGTCTTCGTCCACAAAACCAAAGGGAAAATAACCGCGCTGCACCATATCTTTCAAATCCTGCCGCACTGTTTCCACCGACCGACCGCTGGCCCGTGCAATATCCGCCAGCGGGCACATCTCCTGCACATTGATGATCTCACGGTACAGCTTGTAATTCTTCATGCGCTCCAGCCATTTGAAGCCGATCCGCGACACTTTTCCAAACACTGCCGTCAACAGGCCAAATTCGGCCAGCCCCGCCACATACTCAATGGCAGACGGAACGGAATAAAGCAGCCACGCTTCATTTCCGGCCTGAAACAACAGAACGCAAAGCATCAGCACTGCCATGGCCGCCCCGCCGACTCCGACCAGTCCGGCCAGCAACATTTTCTGATTCAGATTCTTGTCATCTGTGAACAAATGCGCCGCAGAAGCCGCCGTCTTCAGCTGGGGCGCATAATACTTTGCGCCGCAATCGGTAAACTTTTTGGGAGTGGACACATTCTTCAGGCGGGGCAAAACCACCGCCAAAATCACAATCAAAAAGAAGATTTCCACTCTGATTCCCTCCTCAGGACATCTGTCCTTTTTCCAGTGTACGTGATAATTCATCCGGTGTCAGCCCGTCCTGCGCCAGGACCGTCTCCATGGCAGACACCTCAGCGGAAACATCCAGCGCCGTATCCTGCAGCAAACCGTCCTGCAGCGTGCGGAAAGCGGTATTGATGGTTCCCAGGATGCGCATAATATCCGCCTCAATTTGCGCCGCCGCACGGCTTTCGCCGCTTTTGTCCCCCACTTCATTGTAGGTGCGCAGAAGTTTCAGCGTTGTCGGCAGATAGTACGTCGTAAATCTTCTCACATCGTTCTCATCCGCCGGATGCATTTCCAGCCAGGCAATCAGCTGCGCTGTCTGCGCATCCAGCTTTTCCACTTCGGCCAATACCGCTTCGTCGCTGAGTTTTTGTTTTTCAGTGCGAAGCCCTATCCAAAAAGAGCGAAGATCGGCCAGTGTGGCGCTGGCAGGCTGTGCCTGAGACTGTACCGTCTGCGCCTCGCTTTGAGCCGATTGCTGTGCCAGATAAGCAGCGTACGCCGCACGATTGGTGAAAATCCGGGAAGCGTCCGGCGCCAGAAACATGCCTTCAAAATTCCCCTGCTGCATCATATGGCGTATCTCCCGGCGCGTCTTTTCCACCGGGAGGTCCACCGCTGCCGAAAACTCTTCCATCTTACAGTAACTGCGCCCCTCCAGAAGCTGATGATACGCCACCAGACGACGGGCCGGGTAACTTTTCACCTGACAAATGGCCGCAGGAATGGCAAATGCAGCCGCCATCACTGTCGTCACGCCCCAGGCACTGACATCCGTCTCGCCTGATAAAAGAACCATTCCTGAAACAGCCAGCATAATAAACGCTGTGATCCCCAGCCCCAAAGCCGTGCCTTCCAGCGCCTTATAGTTATCCCGCAACTGCTTCATGCGTTTTTCCTTTTTCCGGCGCGCTCTGGCAGGGGCCGTAGACTCCTGCACCGCATCGCCCAGTTCCAGCGCTGCGTCCCGCACCGCTCTTCCAAAGGAGCGCGATGCATTCTTCAGCACAGGTGCAACGTTGCTTTGGAAGGCACCAGCAAAATCCCGCATGGCCGATTCCAGTTCTCTTCTCGCATCAGAAAGTTCCCGTTCCAAATCTTTTTCCCAATCCTGTCGTTTGCCAGACATTCCGACTCCTCCATCAGGCCCGGCTTGGCCGATAATATTCCGCAATGGTCCGTGCAACACGAACTCCGTCTACCGCCGCCGAAACAATTCCGCCGGCATAGCCAGCGCCTTCCCCGCAGGGATACAGCCCCGGCAGATCCACGCTCTCCATATTCTCACCGCGCACAAGGCGGACCGGACTGGATGTGCGTGTCTCCAGACCCGTCAAAACAGCTTCCGGCGCCGTGTAGCCCCGCAGTTTTCGTTCAAAGACGGAAAGGCCGGCTCGAAGTGCACTTGCCAGCTCATCCGGGAGCAGCGCCCCCAAATCGGCAGCGTGAACCCCGCGCGGATAAGTCGGCTGCACACTGGTGATGCGCAGTCTGCCCTCGCCATTCAGAAAGCTGCGCACGTTTTCCGCCGGAGCAGTATAGCCACCGCCGCCCGCCTGAAACGCCCGCGTCTCCAATGCACGCTGAAACGCAATTGCCTCGCGCGCATCACCGCCGAAATCTGCGTCGCTGACGCTGACCACCACGGCGGCATTGGCGTTTTTGCCATCCCGGGCGTGAAAGCTCATTCCGTTGGTCACCACTCGGTCTTTCTCACTGGCGGCGGCAACCACCTGACCGCCGGGGCACATGCAGAATGTATACACGCACCGCTTTCCTACGTGATGAGAAAGCTGATACTCGCCCCGCGGAAGCGCCGGATGTCCCGCTGCCTCATGATACAGGCTCTCTTCGATGCGGCTCTGCAAGTGCTCTGCCCGGAACCCCACCGAAAACGGTTTGGCCTGCGGGCGCAGGCCGGTTTCAAACAACATCTCAAACGTGTCACGCGCCGAATGGCCTACTGCTAAAACCAACGTTTCACAAGGAATTTCTCCGGATGATGTGCGCACGCCGGTCAACACGCCATTTTTCACACACAAACCCGTCAAAGCTGTGTCAAAAAACACCTGACCGCCCAGAGAAAGAATCTCATTGCGAATCGAAACAATCACATCCCGCAAACGGTCGGTACCGATGTGCGGTTTCTGGCGCACCGCAATTTCTCGGGGCGCGCCATGCTCCAAAAGCGTGTCCATCACAAACCCGCACAGCGGATCATGAATGCGGGTCGTCAGCTTGCCGTCGGAAAAGGTTCCCGCGCCTCCTTCTCCGAACTGGATATTTGCATTTTCATCTAAGCAGCCGCTCTCATAAAATCCCAGCACCTGCTTCATCCGACGTTCCATCTCCGGGCCGCGCTCCAGCACCACCGGACGAAATCCCTGCCGGGCCAGCACCAGCGCCGCGAACAGCCCAGCCGGTCCCAGCCCGCACACCACCGGCGGATGTTCCAGCACCGTACTGCCGGCTCCAATCGAAAACGCCTGCTTATTCAAAATCGAAACAGAGGGTGCAAAGCCCTCAAAGGAACGCTCTGCACCCTTTTGTCCCAGCTCTACCGCCACTGTATAGACCAGCACCGGTCTTCCGCGACGGGCATCCACAGAGATTTTATAAATCTCCGCGCCGGCGATTTGCCCTTGTGTCAGATGCAGCCGCTTCAAAGCTGCATCCACGGCCTGTGCCTGCCCGCATTCCAGGGGCAGGCGAATTTCTTTTACCAAAAGCATTCTTGTTACGCTCCTGTGCTGATGTCGCACAGCACTGTATAGGTTCCTGTGGCAAACACGGTCTCTGTACCCGGGACAATGATTTCCACTTCCATGTTCTGCTGCCCTTTGGTCACACTGACATTGGTGGGTGATGCGTCGATTTGTGCCACTACACTGGACTCGCTCAACTCTTCCAATTCATCTTCGCGTCCAATCAGCGTCACATTGTTGATGCGTCCCACCGAGGGCGTCACCGTGGTTCCACTGGCGGCGTTGACCACGCGAATTTCACTGACCGAAATAGTACGTGTGGTAAAGCCCATGGTATTGAAACTGACCGTCACTTTCTGGACCGAATCAATGTTTCGCAGCCCGTCCGGCAACTCAATACTCAGGTCAACGCTGGTTCCCAGCTGCAATTTTGCCAAATCAATATAGCCGGCATTGATGCTCTCCAGTGCATCCACCTGCTCGGCGGAACCGGCCACGCGGATGGTCTCCTGCGATAATGTAGGATTCAGCACTTCCACATCGTATCCCACAGGTACATGCGTGTACTCCACCGTCAGCGGGACCTCCTTGATTTTCAGCACCGGGATGGTCACTTCCACCTGGCTTACATCCGTGGTCAGATAGGTGGAATCCACAGGATTGCCCTCTTTATCCAAAAATTCCAGCTGCGCCGTGGTCAGAGCAGATTCCGTTCTCTTCTCATTCAGCGTGACATTGGCCATCACCTTATCGATGCTGTTGACGACACTTTCCGGGCCGCGCACCGTCACTTCCGCAGGTGATGCCACCGGAGTATCCACATAATAGCCGTCTTCGGGATCGATCCCGCTGGCATTGACCGTAATTGTAAATTTCTTTGTAGATACCTTGTCGAAGGTGACCTGCACATAAGCGCTGGGGCTGATTTCGTTAAAATCGTAAGAACGGCTGTTCAGCAGGGAGTCCGCCTGTGTTGCCACCAATTTCAGCGTATAAGTGCCAGGCCCGTTGACCTGCGAATAATTGGGATACAGAAGAATATCTTCCGCCTCCACCCCGCTGATCTGGTTATCGTCTCCCGAAATGGTAACGCTTTTGTCTTCCGTGTCTTTTTCCACAATATCCAGTCCCTGACTGAGATACGCAGCTGAATTGTAGTCGTAATTCACTTTCACATTGCGGATCGTCGCAATGCTGTTGGGATTGATGATCGAACGCACGACAAACCACAGCCCAATTGCGATCAAGATAGAGAAAACAATGGTGAAACGCTTGTCGGAAAACAGCTTTTCAAAATAATTTTTCTTAGCTTTCATGCTTTTTCCTCCAGAAAGGCTGCTTTTTCTCTTCGGTTTGCGGCGGGACCATATCTCCCTGCAGCATATTGAACAGGTTCTGACGATCCAGCCGCCGAATCAAAACGCCGTTTTTGGCCATAGAAATGATTCCTGTTTCCTCGCTGACCACCACAACCACTGCATCGGAGTTCTCGCTCATTCCCAGCGCAGCGCGGTGCCGCGTTCCCATGTCCTTGCCAATCTCCAGATTATTGGACAAAGGAAGCACACAGCCTGCCGCCTCAATGCGTCCGTCGCGCACAACTACCGCTCCGTCATGCAGCGCCGTTCCCTCATAAAAAATCGTCTCCAGAATTTCCGGCGTAATATCTGCGTTCAGGACAGTGCCTGTCTTGATAATTTCCGACAGGTTGGTGCGCCTCTCCAACACCATCAGCGCTCCTGTCCGTGTATCAGACATCTGCTCGGCAGCATCGCACACCGACACAATGGCATTCTGCCATACTTCACGCAAATCCGCCGGATTTACTTTGCTTCGAAACAGCTGCATACCAAAAAAATTGGTACGCCCCACCTGTTCCAGCGCACGGCGAAGTTCCGGTTGGAACACAATAACCACTGCGATCAACCCGAAACTCATCACACTGTTGATCAACCACTGCAATGTGCGAAAATCGCAAATTTTCGCCACGACAAATGTAAAAATCAGCACCAGAATTCCTTTGGCGATCTGTGCCGTATGTGTTTGATTGATCAGGCGAATCAACTCATATACCAGGAACGCCACAACCGCAATATCCAAAATATCGGAAAGCCCAACGTTCACATGAAACAGGGTAAACATATCATACCAGATGCCTTTCAAACCCATATTGGCACCGCCCTTCTCTCAAAATAAGCCATTATTTAGTATACCATAATCATAAAACGCCGTACAGGGAAAAATTTTTCACAAACGGGTGCCCCTGCGTTCCAAAAGGCATACGCAATGTGCGGCAATTCCTTCTCCGGCTCCGGTAAAGCCCAGCTTTTCCTCGGTTGTTGCTTTTACAGATACCGCCTGCACATCCAGCCCCAGTGCACCGGCAAGGTTCTCCCGCATGGCAGCAATGTGCGGCGCCAGCTTGGGAGCCTGGCAAAGGATGGTCGCGTCCAGATTTTCTGCACGCCATCCCTGTTCGTCCAGCACTTCTTTCACTTTTTTCAAAAGTTCAATGCTGTCCGCCCCTTCATAAGACGGATCGTTATCTGGGAAAAGGTGACCAATGTCCCCCAGCGCAGCCGCGCCCAGCAGTGCATCCATAACCGCATGTGTCAGGACATCGGCATCCGAATGGCCCAACAGGCCCTTTTCAAACGGGATCTCCACCCCGCCCAAAATCAGCTTGCGCTCTTCCACCAGACGGTGCACGTCATACCCATGCCCAACGCGCATTTGGCGTTCCTCCCTTTTCGCGGGAAGATCTTCCCGCGTTGTAATTTTGTGATTGGCATAGTCCCCCTGCGTCAGCTGAACCGGGACCCCTGCCATCTCCAGTATGGAACAATCGTCCGTTACATCCCCATTTGAAACCGCCCGCAAAGCCTTCCGATACAGGTCCGTACGAAAACACTGCGGTGTCTGCACAGCATAAAGCCCGCTGCGGTCCGGCGTATATTTCACCATTCCGTCCGCCCCGATCACCTTTACGGTATCCTTTACGGGAACAGCCGGCGCAGCAGCCCCCATGCGAAACGCCGCATTCAGCGCCGCGGTAATAACTGCCTGACTGACAAAGGGCCGGGCCGCATCGTGAACGGCCACAAAATCTGCTTTGATCTCAGCAAGGCCGTTCTGCACACTCAAGGCACGTGTAGCACCGCCACGCACCAAACGAACCGGCTTGTGGACCTTTCGGATCAGCAGCTCTGCCTTTTCGGCGTTCTCTCCCACAACAACCACCAGTTCGTCAATGGCAGGGTGCATATCAAACGCCTGCAGACTTTTTTCCAGAACCGTCTGCCCATCCAAATCATACATCAATTTATCGAACCCCATACGGGTAGAACTGCCTGCCGCGACTATGATCGCGGCTACCGTCCGATTTTCAATCATCGCGTTCTCTCCTTTTATACATTTTTGTCAACGGCCATAAGCACTGCCAAAACCGGGAGCCCAAACAGCTGTGGGATCAGCACACCCACCGGGTCTGCTCCCGGAATAAACAAAGATACCAGCACCGCGCCAAACTCCACCAGAAGGCGAAGAATGTAGAAAGCACCTACTGCAGACAGCTGCGGCGCGCTTTCCCAGGCTTTAAACAAAAGGCGAAGAGCCACTGTGCTGACCAGAAATCCCACTGCCATACAGATGCCGCGCGCAGCCGAAAAATAACCAGCCAACGCCAGCAAAACCCCTGTGGCAATTACCAGCAGTGCACTGATTCCCAAGGTTTTCAGAAATAATTTTCGATGCGCCATAAGCGCACTCCTTCCAAAAGTCATTCTTATGATTTAGTATACCATTTTTCACAATTTCTGCATAGTAAAACCCGTTGAAATGTAAAAAGATCCCCCGGCAATGCCAGGGGATCTTTTTCAAAACAGAACATTTTTTCTTTCCGGCTCGGCCTGTGCAATCAGGCGACCGTTTTTGTACGAACGAAGTACCGGTGAATTGTAGTTGAGCGCATCGTAATAGTTCTTGGCATCCAATACAATCAGGTCCGCAGGATTCCCCACACGGATTCCGTATTGGTCCCCCAGATGCAGCGTGCGCGCCGCATTGGTTGAGATAAAGCGATACGCATTCATGATTTCTTCGTACCCCATCATCTGACACACATGAAGTCCCATGAAAACCACATCGCGCAGATTGCCGTTTCCAAGAGGATACCACGGATCAAAAATATCATCATGACCGAAGGAAACATTCAGCCCTTCCTGTGTCAGTTCACGCACACGGGTAACGCCCCGGCGCTTCGGATAGGTATCCACGCGCCCCTGCAGATGCGTATTGACCAGCGGGTTTGCCACAAAATTGATGCGCGATAATTTCAGCAGACGCATCAGGCGCAGCACATACGCATTGTTGTAAGAATGCATGGCAGTGGTATGGCTGGCGGTCACACGGTCAAACATCTGCATCTCGTAGGCACGGGCTGCCAGCGTCTCCAGACCGCGGGAGGCTTCGTCATCAATTTCGTCGCAATGCACATCAACCAGGCGATCATACTTCTCCGCCAGCTTCATGGCAAAATTCAGAGATTCCACACTGTATTCCCGCGTAAACTCAAAATGAGGAATCGCGCCGACAACATCCGCGCCCATGCGAACCGCATTTTCCATCAACTCTTTGCCGTTTGGATAGCTGAGGATCCCCTCCTGCGGAAATGCAACGACCTGGATATCCATCACGTCTTTCAATTCCTGCTTCAGTTCCAGCATGGCTTCCATGGCTGTAAGTTTTGGGTCCGTCACATCCACATGTGTGCGTACATGCTGGATGCCGTTGGCCGCCTGCATGCGAACCGCACGCTGCACGCGGTCGCGCACATCGGCTTTGGTCAGCTTGTCTTTCCGTTTGGCCCAGCACTCAATGCCTTCAAACAGCGTTCCGGACATATTCCATACCGGATCTCCCGCTGTCAGGCAGGTATCAAGATGCACATGCGACTCGATAAACGGCGGCAACGCAAGTTTTCCGCCAAAATCAATGACCTCCTCGCTTTCGTTGGGAGCAAGCGCCGGCGCAATCTCAGCAAACTTTCCATCAAGCACACGGATATCGGTCAGTTCCTGCGCATTTTCAATGTACAGATTTTTCAGAAGCATCGCAATTCCCCTTTCTTTTTCCACAGCGGAATTTCTTCTATTTTACTTCTTTTCAAACAGCCCTGCAAGCAGATAGCACACACAAGCCGCCACCATTGCATTGATGGATGCAATTCCGAAGGTGACATAGTTTCCCACAAGGGCGCCCACTGCAACACCCGCAATGGAACCCCAATTGAAATTGCGTTTTGCCGGAACGCCTTCCACATAATCGGCACGGTGCAGGAAAAAGTCCAGCGCAATCAAAGCACCTACCGGCGGTAACGTTGCATTCAGGAAATTCAGCCAGCCCACAAAATTGTTATAAAGCCACAGGGCCGCTACTGTTCCGATCACACCGGCAATCAGCACCATCGGACGCTTACGAATTTTGGTGATATTGGAAAGGCCCAAGCCGGAAGTATACAGCGCATTGTCATTGGTGGTCCAAATATTCGCGCCCAGCACAATCAGCGCGGGAACAGCGAGGCCCTGTGCAATCATCACATAAAAAATATCTTCTTTACCGGTAAAAGCACCGCCCACAGCGCCAAATGCAAACATCAGCGTATTGCCCAGCAAAAACGCTACCACAGTAGTCACCACTGCGACGCGGTTGGTTTTTGCAAAGCGTGTAAAGTTCGGCGTTGCCGTACCGCCGCTGACAAAGGAACCGATTACCAAACCGATACCGCCGAAAATAGTCAGGGAGCCGACATTCTGGTTGAAAATCGCCTCCAGACCCCCGCCTTCCACCGTAGCAGTCACCATCGAATAAATGCCCAGTACGGCAATCAGCGGAACAGACACATAGCTGACAATCTCCAGGCCTTTAATGCCGAAGTAAGCAGAGGCAGTCATGCAGATTCCCGCAGCAGCTACCAAAATGGCCGGACTGATATTCAGCAATTCAGCCGCCGGAACCGCAAACATGGCGATGCCCACGCCAAACCAACCGATCTGTGTAAAGCTGATCAGCGCAGACGGAAGATACGACCCCAGTTTTCCAAAGGACCGATGCGCCAGCATGTCCAGCGACAGACCCGTTTCGCTTCCGATGTAACCCAGCACACCTGTATAAGCTCCCAGAAGAATGCCGCCCAGCAGCACAGACCAGACAAACCCGGACAGATCCAAACCATTGCCCAGCTTTGCACCGACGCTCATACTGGCTGAGAAGAACGTAAATCCCAGCATGATGAAGAACATGGGGACAAACGTTTTTCTGGCGGAGTGCGGAACACATTCCAGCGAATAGTCATGATCAATCGGCTGCGTGTTTTCAGGTTTACTCATGAAATGATTCCTCCAAAATCTTTGTGTACCGCAGGTTGCAGCAGGCCGTAAAAAAGCACGCCTTTCCCAAAAGGAAACGGCGTGCCTCATTGCACACAGCGAAGCAGGACCTTCTGCGCCCAGCTATACCTTCCCTATTCTATGTAATTCCAACAAGCTTGTCAATTATCTTTTCCAAAAACAGCAAACCGGCCAAAAAATTCTTGCTGTGCCTCGGTCAAAAGAGCATTTTGGTTAATCCGTCTATGAATTAGACGCGACAAATCCTTTTAAATCTATTCTCAATGTAAAACGTAGAAAAGCCCTCTTTCCGAATTGGAAAGAGGGCTTTTTGCAAGCAAATAATACTTTATCCGCAAGCTGAAAATCAAATTACAGCTCGGCGAAGTATTTGATGGTGCGGACCATCTGAGAAGTATAAGAGTTCTCGTTGTCGTACCAGGACACAACCTGCACCTGATAGGTGTCGTCGTCGATCTTGGTGACCATGGTCTGCGTGGCATCAAACAGAGAGCCATAGCGCATGCCGATGACGTCAGAAGAAACAATCTGCTCCTCATTGTAGCCGAAGCTCTCGGAAGCAGCCGCTTTCATCGCAGCATTGATGGACTCTTTGGTGACGTCCTTGCCCTTGACAACCGCAACCAGGATGGTGGTGGAGCCAGTGGGAACAGGCACACGCTGAGCAGAGCCGATCAGTTTGCCGTTCAGCTCGGGAATAACCAGGCCGATGGCTTTCGCAGCACCGGTGGAGTTGGGAACGATGTTCTGCGCACCAGCGCGGGCACGACGCAGGTCGCCTTTGCGCTGCGGGCCGTCCAGAATCATCTGGTCGCCGGTATAAGCATGCACAGTGGTCATGATGCCGGAAACAACAGGATAAGCTTTGTTCAGGGTATCAGCCATCGGAGCCAGGCAGTTGGTGGTGCAGGAAGCAGCGGAAATAACCTGATCCTCTTTGGTCAGAGTCTTCTCGTTTACGCTGTAAACGATGGTCTTCAGGTCGTTGCCGGCCGGAGCAGAGATAACAACTTTCTTAGCGCCAGCTTCGATGTGAGCCATGGATTTCTCTTTGCTGGTGTAGAAGCCGGTGCACTCCAGAACTACGTCAATGCCCAGCTCGCCCCAGGGGCACTCTTTTGCGTCTTTAATGGCATAGATCTTGATCTCTTTGCCGTCAACAATAATGGAGTCTTCCGTGGACTCGACGGTGTGCTTGTTCTCGCCGATTCTGCCCACGAAGCTGCCCTGCGCGGTATCATACTTCAGCAGATGAGCCAGCATTTTGGGGCTGGTCAGATCGTTGATCGCAACAACCTCATAGCCCTCGGCCTCGAACATCTGACGGAAAGCCAGGCGGCCGATGCGGCCAAAACCATTGATTGCAACTTTAACTGCCATAATGAATACATCCTCCTTATATTTAGGCAAAGCCCGACGCACCCGCGCCGTTGATTCACCTATAGATCTGTTCCTATTTTACCCCAAATATGCGAGAACTGCAAGTACATTGACAAAAAGTTAACACAAAATTCCTGAAAATCTTTCTGTTTCCATTCTCAGTCGGATGTCAAGCTCTCTTTTATCTGTTCCAGAAACTCTACCGCTGCAAATTTGATTTTATAAGGCGACTTAACCACCTGCTCTTCCTCGTCGGAATATTGGGCTGTGTCATCTGCGTCTACTGCCGCAGGGACGCAGAGCGGTGGAAACAGAACACAGAACCAGTTGTGGCCTTCGTGTTCGCCAATCTCGACGCGCACCGCATCATACCGGCCAGCTGGAAGAGTAAAGTCCTCGTATTCCCGAGTGGCGAAATAGATATTTTCCAGCTTTACGGTTACCGGATAGGAATATCCTGCATCCCGCACAGTCTGCTGGGCTACCTGCTGAATATCCTCCAGCTGACGGGACGCGGTCTCCACGGCCTCAGCCTTGGTATCTGCAGCTCCAAAAAGGCTTCCCTGCGTTTCCAAAATAGCATCACGCACTGCAAGCTTCAACGCCTGATCCTCATCCGAATCGGAATTTGCGAGTATATGAAGGCGCAACGTATCCTGCCGCACCTGATCGCAAGCTTTTTCAAAAGGCGAAAACAGGGTCCACAGAATCGCCAGCATCATACCAACCGCCAATGAAATTTCCCATCGCTTCCATTTTCTCATCTTTGCACACTCCTGTTCTGCCTTTGAGTGTGCCCCGCTCTTTTGGAAAATATTCCCGGTCAAAAAAGTTTTCAAATAGTAACCCACCAGCGAAGCTGGTGGTTCTTCAGAAGCGGGCAAAGCCCTAAAATACTAGCCACGCCTAAAGG
>NZ_JBBMFA010000068.1:0-13697 GCF_040096265.1 Ruthenibacterium intestinale | reverse complement strand
GCAGGCCGAAGCCTGCCGCCAAAAGGATTGCGAATTATTCCGCGTCGTCGGGTGCGTACAGTTTGGTCAGTTTGTTCAGGTAGGCATAACGGTCCTTGGACGCGTTGGCTGCCTTCTCGAACAGATCGGCCGCACGCTCCGGGAAGGCGCGCTGCAGACGGCTGTAACGAGTCTCGCTCTCGATGAACTCTTTGTAATCCGTGGTGGGAGCCTTGGAGTCCAGCGTGAACGGATTCTTGCCCTCGGCCTTCTTGCGCGGATCGAAGCGGAACATGTTCCAGTAACCGCACTGGACAGCACGCTTCATCTCGTTCTGGCAGTTGGTCATGCCGCCCTTGACGCCGTGCATCTCGCAGGGAGCATAGCCAATGATCAGAGACGGGCCGTGATAGCTCTCGGCCTCAGCAATGGCCTTGATGGTCTGGTTCTGGTCGGCGCCCATGGCGATCTGTGCTACATAAACGTAGCCATAGCTCATGGCGATCTCCGCCAGGCTCTTCTTGCCGATGGCCTTGCCGGCTGCGGCAAACTGAGCAACCTGACCGATCTGGCTGGCCTTGGAGGCCTGGCCGCCGGTGTTGGAATAAACCTCGGTGTCGAAGACCATAACATTCACATCTTCGCCGGAAGCCAGGACGTGATCCAGGCCGCCGAAGCCGATGTCATATGCCCAGCCGTCGCCGCCGAAGATCCAGACGGACTTCTTGGACAGGTACTGTTTCTTCTCCACCAGTTCTTTGCACTTGTCGCATTCAGCGGCGTGTTTCTCCGCCTCGGCAACCAGAGCATCCGCAGCGGCGCCGTTGGTCTTGCCGTCGTCCACGGTATCCAGGTAAGCTTTCGCAGCAGCCTTGAAGGCCTCGTCCGCCTTGTCGCTCTCGGCCATCTCTTTGACCAGGGCGATCAGGTTGTCACGGATGACCTTCTGGCCCAGATACATACCGAAGCCGTGCTCGGCGTTGTCCTCGAACAGGCTGTTCGCCCAAGCGGGGCCCTTGCCGGACAGACGGTTGCGGGTATACGGAGAAGTAGCAGCCGGGCCGCCCCAGATAGAGGAGCAACCGGTGGCGTTGGAGATGAACATACGCTCGCCGAACAGCTGGGTGATCAGGCGTGCATAGCTGGTCTCAGCGCAGCCTGCGCAGGAGCCGGAGAACTCAAGCAGCGGCTGATTGAACTGAGAGCCCTTGACGGTGGTCTCGGCCATCATGCCGGGTTTCTTGCCCACGTTGGCCACGCAGTAGTCGAACACGTCCTGCTGTGCCAGCTGGCTCTCCTGCGGAACCATCTTCAGAGCCTTGCCGGGAGCCGGGCAAACGCCCACGCAAACGCCGCAGCCCATGCAGTCCAGCGGAGAAACGGTCATGGTGAACACATAGTCGCCGCAGTCTTTGCCGGTCATCTTCTTGCTCTTCAGCGCAGCGGGAGCCTTGGCGGCCTCGTCAGCGGTCAGAGCGAAGGGACGGATGGTGGCGTGCGGGCAGACATAAGCGCACTGGTTGCACTGAATGCACTTGTCCACATCCCACTCGGGAACGGTCACGGCAACGCCGCGTTTCTCGTAAGCGGCCGCGCCCTGCTCGAACTGGCCGTCCACGTATTTCTCAAAGGCGGAAACGGGCAGGCTGTCGCCGTCCATCTTCGCAACGGGGATCATCACGTTCTTGACCATATCCACGGTGGCAGCGTTGCCGGCCAGCGCGGTGTTGTCAGCCTCGTCCTGAGCGTTGGCCCAGTCAGCGGGGACTTCCACTTTGTGATAAGCGTCGAAGCCGGCGTCGATGGCCTTCCAGTTCATCTCAACGATGGCCTGGCCCTTCTTGGCGAAGGATTTCTCAGCGGCCTGCTTCATGTATTTCAGGGCATCCTCACGGGGCAGAACACCGGCCAGTGCGAAGAACGCAGACTGCAGAATGGTGTTGGTGCGTTTGCCCAGGCCGATCTCGATGGCCTTGTCGATGGCGTTGATGGTGTACAGCTGCACGTTGTGCTGAGCGATGTAGCGTTTTGCCTCAGCCGGCATATGGTGCGCCAGCTCTTCGTCGCTCCACTGGCAGTTGATCATGAACACGCCGCCGTCTTTTACGTCGTTGACCATCTTGTAGCCCTTGATGACATAGGACGGGTTGTGGCAAGCCACGAAGTCCGCCTTGTTGATGTAATAGGGCGCACGGATGGGCTTGTCGCCGAAGCGCAGGTGGCTGATGGTCACGCCGCCGGTCTTCTTGGAGTCATACTGGAAGTATGCCTGGATGTATTTGTCGGTGTGGTCGCCGATGATCTTGGTGGAGTTCTTGTTGGCACCAACGGTGCCGTCGCCGCCCAGACCCCAGAATTTGCACTCTTTGGTGCCTTCTGCAGCGGTGTTGGGAGCGGGTTTCTCCTCCAGAGACAGATAGGTGACGTCGTCGTTGATGCCCAGGGTGAAGCGGGCTTTGGGCGCGTCTTTGGCCAGCTCCTCATACACAGCGAACACGCTTGCGGGAGGAGTGTCCTTGGAGCCCAGGCCATAGCGGCCGCCGATGATGGTGGCTTCGCGTTTTGCCTCGGCAAAGGCGCTCAGCACATCCAGGTGCAGAGGCTCGGCATAGGCGCCCGGCTCTTTGGTGCGGTCCAGAACAGCGATCTTCTTGGCGGTAGCAGGCACGGCGGCCAGCAGACGCTCGGCGCTGAACGGACGATACAGACGAACTTTCACCAGGCCGACCTTCTCGCCCTTGGCGGTCAGGTAGTCGATGACTTCCTCAGCCACGTCGCAGATGGAGCCCATGGCGATGATGACGCGGTCCGCGTCCGCAGCGCCGTAGTACTCGAACAGCTCGTAGTGAGTGCCCAGTTTCTCGTTGATCTTGTGCATGTATTTCTCAGCGATGGCGGGAACAGCCTCGTAGAATTTGTTACATGCCTCACGATGCTGGAAGAAGATATCGCCGTTCTCGTGAGAACCGCGCATGGCGGGATGCTCGGGGTTCAGCGCGTGATCGCGGAACGCCTTCACCGCGTCCATATCGGTCATTTCTTTCAGATCGTCGTAATCCCACACTTCGATCTTCTGGATCTCGTGAGAGGTACGGAAGCCGTCGAAGAAGTTCACAAACGGAACGCGGCTCTCGATGGCGGTCAGGTGAGCAACCGGAGCCAGGTCCATGACTTCCTGCGGGTTGGACTCGGCCAGCATGGCAAAACCGGTCTGACGGCAGGCATACACGTCGGAGTGGTCGCCGAAGATGTTCAGCGCGTGGCTGGCAACCGTACGTGCAGACACGTGGAACACGCAGGGCAGCAGCTCACCCGCAATTTTGTACATGTTCGGGATCATCAGCAGCAGGCCCTGAGAAGCCGTAAAGGTGGTGGTCATCGCACCGGCGGCCAGAGAGCCGTGGACGGTACCGGCGGCACCTGCCTCAGACTGCATCTCCATAACCTTGACTTCGGTTCCGAAGATGTTCTTCTGGTGAGCAGCGCTCCACTGGTCGACCATGTCCGCCATCGGGCTGGACGGGGTGATGGGGTAGATACCGGCAACTTCTGTAAACGCATATGCTACATGCGCGGCAGCGGTGTTGCCGTCCATAGATTTTTTAGATCTTGGCATTTTTCTTCCTCCGCTTCAAATGTTTTGAATGCAGAACAGGCACGTTCCCGCACCATGCGGGCCCGCGTGTGTTTTGCGGCCACGTGCACCGCAAAAACCCTCCCGCGCGCTCTTTGGAACCGAATTCCGCGTCTGTCCGCGCTCTGTAATATTGTAACAAATTCCACACCAAAAGTAAACAAGCTTCCCGGCCTTTCCGGGGCTTTTTCGGGTAAAAAATCACAAATTCCACATTGTGGGACGGCTTTTCTTTGTGAAATTTTAACCAGACAAAACCAGTTAAGTTTAACCATCCGTCCCTGTGTGCCTTTTATTGACAGAGCTCTTAAAATACTTTATTATATAGACAATTGTGCGCAGTGGTTGTGCGCGTCATTTGACTGAAAAAGGAGTTTGTTTTTTCATGGACCCGGAAGGTCTTTCCATTTTAATTTGTGTGATCCTCGCGCTGGGCGCTCTGCTGGCGCTTTACAGCGCGGGCGGCATTCTGGCGGCAGACGGCGAGCGGGAGAAGGTTTCCCGCCTGGGCTTTTCCGACCGCGCCGCCGGCGCGGTGATCCTGTTCTGCGTTCTGTTCGGCGCCTTTTTGTGGCAGCTGTGCGATGTGCTGGCGCTGCACGGCTGGCTTGTGTGGGCCATTCCGGGCCTGGCGGTGTACGTTCTGGCCGGTGTGACCGTGTTTTCCTTCGGCTTTGCCGGTGGAAAGGCCGGTCCCATGCGGGTGCTGGCGGTGCTGGGCAAAGTGCTGACCGCCCCCGCCAAGCTTTGCTTTCAGCTGACCGGCACCACCGCGGACAGCGGCGTGACCGAGGAAGAGCTGATGAACATGGTGGAGGACGTGGAAGAACAGTCCATCATTGACGAGAACCAGAAAAAGATGATTGCCAGCATCGTGGAGTTCGACGATGTGACCGCCGCGGACGTGATGACCCACCGCACGGAGATCGTCAGTGTGGCCGATACCGCCAACATCGGCGATGTGGTGCGGCTGGCCATGGCCGAGGGCATTTCCCGCATTCCGGTCTACCACAAAACGCTGGACGATGTGGTGGGCATGCTGCATGTGAAGGACCTGTTCGGCCTGTGGGATGATCCCGCGCGCAGCACGGAGCTGGCGTCGGCCCATATGCGCAAAGCCATGTTTGTGCCCGAGGCCTGCCGCGCCCGTGAGCTTTTGCTGGAGTTCCGGCGCAAACACACCCAGATTGCCGTGGTGGTGGACGAATACGGCGGGACCAGCGGCCTTGTGACCATGGAAGACGTGCTGGAAGAGATCGTGGGCAACATTCAGGACGAGTATGACAACGAGGAAGAGGACCTGGTGGCCGACGGGGACGGATTCATCGCTACCGGCGCTGCGGATCTGGAGGACCTGTTTGAGGCCTTTGATCTGGAACTGCCCGAGCCGGATGAAGACGATCCGGACGACATCGACACCGTGGGCGGGCTTGTGATCGACCGCCTGGGCCGCATTCCGGATGAAAACGAGCATGCGCAGGTCCATTACGGCGGCGTGGTGTTCACGGTCCTGAAGACCAGTGAGCGCCGGATCGAGAAGGTGCGGTGCACCCGGGAAGAATCCAGCCGGGACAGCGCCGGCGCCTAAGGAAGGGAAGCGGATTCAAATGGCACATTTTGAAAAAAAGCTGGAGTCAAAAGAGATTTTTCAGGGACGGGTCATCCGTGTGACACTGGACAAGGTGGAACTGGAGAACGGACGCACCTCCTCCCGGGAAGTGGTCCATCATCACGGCGGCGCGGGCATTGTGGCGCTGAATGAAAAGGGCGAGGTTTATCTGGTGCGGCAGTACCGCTATGCGCTGGACCGAGAGCTGATCGAGATTCCCGCCGGAAAACTGGAAGCGGACGAAGATCCCTTTGAGGCGGCCAAGCGGGAGCTGGGCGAAGAGGCCGGCCTGCAGGCGGATACGTACGTAGATCTGTCGCCCATGATCCCCACCTGCGGCTACTGCAGCGAGATCATTTATCTGTACGCCGCCAAGGATCTCCATCCGGTGGGGCAGCATCTGGACGAGGATGAATTTTTGTCGGTGTTCACGCTTCCGCTGGAGCAGGCGGTGGAAAAGGTTCTCTCCGGCGAGATCGTGGACGGCAAAACCTGCACCGCCTTGTTAAAACTAAAAGCTTTGCGAGATGCGGGCCGATTCTGATTTCGAAAAAAAGAGGCTTTTTAAGGCCTCTTTTTTTGTTTTCCGGAAAAATTTGGAGGTTTGAAATCTTGCTTTTTTTGCAAGTTTCCAACGGAAAAGCTTGTTTTTAACAGTCGCTTTTTGTATAATGAAACCATATACTGCAAGATGGGAGGACAAGGCTATGAATCTGTACGCAGCGGATACTGCCGCATGGAAGGCGCTGGTTCTGCGTCTTGCGGGTGTGCTGGGAGCAGAATTTTTCCTGGAGAACGGTTCGATCCGGGAGATTCATGTTCTGGCAGATGAGACCCGTTCTCCCAAGCAGATCGTGCGGGACATTCAGTCTGCCCTTTCTGCCAAATTCGGCATGGAGATCGATCACCGCATCATCAGCGTGGCGCAGATCCCCGACGGCGCACGGGAAACCCACTGCCGCATGATCTGCGAGCGGCTGGAGCTGATCAGCGACCGCACCGGCGTGTCCGCGGTGGTACATTTGACCCAGGGCGGTCACAGCTTTGAGGGACGTGCCAAATGCGACGCGACCCCCGGCGGCCGGACCGGCGCCATTGCCCTGGCGGCCGTACGCGCGGTGGACGGCGCGTTTTCCGATGAATTTCACGTGGTGCTGGAAGACGTGCGCCGCACGGAATTTTCTTCCAGAAACTGCATTCTCGCGGGCCTTGTGCTGAAGAGCAAGGGCCGCAGCGAACCGCTTCTCGGCGCGTGCTACGAGGGAGAAGACCCCAACTTCTCCGTGGCGCTGGCCGTGCTGGACGCGGTAAACCGGCGCATTGCCATGATGCCCTGCCCCAACGCGGCAGAGCAGACGATGCCCGAAGAATAAGAGCGGAGCGGATATAGCCTGTCTATAGCGGCTGACAGAGTATTGTCGTCAAGGAGGCTGTATTCGATGAATAAGGCGAAGATTATGATGGCTCTTACGTCATTGCTCTCTCTGCTGGTTGCCAGCGGCGCTTTTTTTAAGCTGCGCTGAGACGGCAGAAGCCTTTTTTCAGCAGGGAGGCGGCTGATTGGCTGCCTCCCTTATTTATAACTTTCAAAGCCCGGAGGCGAACGAATTTGGAGCGACTGACAAAACGGTACATGAACCTGATCTCTGTGCTCGGCATTGTGGTCGGTCTGTCTGCCTGCTGGCGCGTTTTTTCCGGCGGACTGCCCCAGGGGGTTGGCCCCAGCACGGTCATTGCTCTGGTCGCTTTGTGCGTGCTTTGCCGCTGTCTGCCGCTGTATGTGCGCGAGGACTGCACCATCGACATGTCCTTCATCAGCGTACTGGCCGTGGCGCTGGTCATGGGACCTGCCGGCGCGCTGGTCCTTTTATTTCTGACAACACCTCTTGAAATTGTTCCCACCGAGAGCGGGAAGGGCTTTTACCATATTTTCAACACCGACCCGCACAAGCTTTTGTTCAACACTTCCAACCTGAACCTTTCGCTGGCCGTGGGCGGCGCTGTGTACTATGCGCTGGGCGGCACGCCGGGAAACATCTCTCTTCCCGGAATTCTTCTTCCTGCCATCGGCTATGTGATCAGCGCCGTGGGCGCCAACGCGCTGATCATCTCCGGCGTGTTTTACCTGGAGTCCCGCATGCGGTTCTTCTCCATCTTCGGCCACATGCTGGTGGGGATGATCCCCAGCATTGTGTGCAGCAGCACCATCGGCTATTTTCTGGCCATGCTGCTGAAAATGGAGCGCGGTCACTGGCTGGCTTTTCTGTTCATGCTGCCCCTTTTGCTGGCGCGTTTTTCCTTCAAGCTGTATCTGGATTCTCAGAAAAGTCAGTACGAGGTCATCCGCGCACTGACAGCGGCCCTTGAGGCCAAGGACACCTATACCCGCGGTCATTCCATGCGGGTGGCGGGCTATGCATGCCTGATCGCACAGGAGATGCATCTGCCCCGCACCACCATCCACCGCCTGCTCACAGCCGGACTGTACCATGACATCGGCAAAATCGGCGTGCCGGATTCCATTCTGCAGAAGCCCGGCCGCCTGACCCCCGAAGAGCGGGAGGTTATTGAACATCACCCCATGGCGGGTGTGGACATCTTAAAAAACATCAACGGCTACCAGGACATTTTGTCCATGGTGGGCCATCACCATGAGTTTTACAACGGAAAAGGCTATCCCGACGGGACCTGCGGAGAGGACCTGCCCGTTGAAAATTACATTCTCGGCGCGGCAGACGCTTACGACGCCATCACCAGCGACCGGCCTTACCGAAAGGGACGCACGCCCCAGCAGGCCGCAGAAATTCTTCGCAAGGAAGCGGGCGAGCAGTTCCATCCGGACGTGGCCCGCGTGGCCGCCCAGCTGGCGGAAGAGGGGCGCCTGACCCAGCAGGCCGCGGAAGAGGCCGCCCAGACGGGCATGTGACAACAAAGGGGATTTGCTATGTTTCTTTGGTCTGTGCTGATCGCCCTGGCCGTGGGCTGGACGTTCGGCGGACGGCTGGCACGCTATGAAAAAGCCCGGATGCGCGGGCTTTGGATGCCGTTTCCCGCCTTTTTGGCGCAAAGCCTGCCCAACTGGGTGCCGGCTTTTTCCGACGGCATTCCCGCAGCGATATGTATTGTGATCTGCTACGGCACGCTGGCGTTGTTTCTGTTTCAAAACCGGCGCCTGCGCAAAACATTCTGGTTTGCCGGGTCAGGCACACTGTGCAATTTTCTGGTCATCGCTCTGAACGATTTTTGCATGCCCGTGTCTCAGCGCGTTCTTTCGCTGCTGAGCGAAGAGGGCGCCCGCGCCCTGACGGCGGGGGAGATTCCCATGTACTGCGCCGCCGGGCCGGACACCCGGCTTTTGTTTTTGGGCGACATTCTGCCGCTGCCGGGCGGCTTTGCCAGTGTGGGGGATCTGCTGCTGGCCGTGGGTGCGTTTTTCTGCATCCTGTGCCTGATGCGGCCGAGAAAAATTCTTCACTGGTGGATTAAAAACGGATAAAACGATGCGCGCGGAACGAAAGAACGTTCCGCGCGCATTTTTTTACTGGAATGCCATGCAGGCTGCCGCCGCCAGTGTGACAAACGCCAGAAACCCCAGAAGAAACCTGAAAAACAGCTGGATCTTTTTGTCTTCTTCGATCTGCCTCGGCGTACAGTTTCGACGGGGGTCCGCCGGGTCGTAATAAACCTCCACCGAATCCCCCTTGTGATAAAACTGCTTTTTGCTCTGGGGAAAATCCCCGATCCACTCGGCCCCGTCTGCCGGAAAGGAATAGCGCGCCCATTCGGTTTTCATCCATTGCCCGGGCGTGTTTTCGTCCCCCCGCATGTACTTTGTTTTTTCATAAAGTGCGATCACGCGGCCGCTGGCTCTTTTTCCATTCCGCTGAAGCCAAAGATGGCGTTTTTGTGATTTTTTTAAAAAATAATACGATATGTAGATGATTCCGCAGACCACCGCTCCACAGAAAAAGATGGATGCCACGGCCAGAAAATCATCCAGGTACCGGTCCAGAAATCGCGCAAATTCCATACGCCGTCAACGCTCCTTCTGTGCCGGACGGCCCAGCACCAGCGCTTCCAGCTCGGACGGCGCGGCGACCAGATAGCGTGCGCCGGCCTCTTTCAGCTCCTGCGCTGTGCGAAAGCCCCACAGCACGCCGCAGCCGTCCAGCCCCGCGTTGCGGGCTGTGAACATGTCCACATTGCTGTCGCCTGCATACAGCACCTGCCCGGGTTCCAGGCCGAAGGCGGCGCGCATTTCATGGACCAGATGCGGGTCCGGCTTTGTGGGCGTACCCAGCACATGGCCGCGCACGTCGTCAAACACACCGGGGAAATATTGCCCGATCACCTGCCGGGTCAGGTGGTCTTCCTTGTTGGAGACCACGCCCAGCTTTACGCCCGCGCCGCGCAGCCGGTCCAACAGCGGGACAATGCCGTCGTAGGGAGCGGTGGTGTCTTCCTTGTGCTGGTCATAATAGGGAAAAAACAGCTGCGCCGCGCGCTGCTCGTTTTCCTCGGTGCGGGCTGTCTCGGGCAGCATCCGGTGCAGCAGCATGGGGATGCCGTTGCCTACCATGTATTTATACGCTTCCACCGGATGGCCGGGCAGTCCCATTTGGGCCAGCGTGTAATTGCCTGCCTGGGCCAGGTCTCCGATGGTGTTGAGAAGCGTTCCGTCCAAATCAAAAATCACAGCCTGATACATGAAGAAACTCCTTTGCTACAAACTGAAGGGAATACTGCGCGCCTGATATTGCAGCACACCTCTGGCCCTGTACCGCACCCGGCAGGGAAGACACACCGTCACATCGCACCGCCCCTCGCTGACGGAGAAGGGATGTTCAAACAGGGTGTAGGCCAGGTCCTGGGTCAGCACACAGACCTCGTGCCGGGTGAAAAAGCGGGTGAACACCACGGACAGCGTCCGGTTTTCATTTTTGTGCAGACCTTCCCTGCGCAGCCCCTCCAGAGAGACGATCATACAGCCCAGCGCCCCCAAAACCCACGCTGCCAGAACCGGCAAAACGCCCGGCAGAACGTTGAAGGCAACGCCGCACAGCGCCAGACCCAGTGCCAGCAGGGCGCCGGGTTTCCACAAATACTGCACAGGGCTTTTGCGGGCCGGATCGCACAGCGGGCCGTCCGGCTTGGAATAACCGGGAAGCAGCGCTTCCACCCGCGCCTCCTGCCCTTTTTTCACAACGAACAGCGGCACCTCGCCGCCGGTAAAACTGCCCGCGGCGATGAACACCGGATACCGGCGCAAAAGCCGCCCGGCCGGGGTGACGCGAATATCACAGGCAGACACGCACCGCAGACGGACGCGCCGCTCGGTTTTGGTCACAAGGCCGCCCTTGCTGATGATGATGCCCCCGTTGCGGCACACCCGAAAACCGGCAGTGTGCAGAAACGCATACAAAAACGTCAGGCCGCCCACCAGAAAGAACAGGGTGGCCAGCGCTGCCAAACCGGCGGGCAGAATGCGCTCGACCAGCAGCTCGATCTGTTCAAACTGCATCCAGGCCAGCTGCCGCAGACTGTCGCCCAGAACTTCCTGTATGCGGTCCAGACTGACCCATGCGAACGCACAGGCGGTGATCACATTGGCGCTGAGCATGACAAAACTGAGTTTTTCATAGCCGGTGGGCGAAAAAATGGAGTGGTCCTGCCGCACAGGCATCAAAAGATCGGCCAGCGCCTGGGCGTCCCTCTTGGTCAGGTAGCACTGAAACCGGCGGGGCGCGGCGTAATTGTGAAAGTAAAGCGTCACTCGGCTTGCGCCCAGCAGGCGGCAGTACAGCGGCCGCACGATCTCCAGAACAGCCACGCTGCTTTTGGAAAACGTGTACTTGCTGTGCACGAACACGCCGGTCTGTGCTTCAAAACTGTCCTGGGTCAGGGCAAAGCCGGTGACGTACCAGCGCACCAGCGAGACCGCCAGAAAGAACAAAAGAATCGCCGCGTCCTGCTTCAAAGCCGTGAACAGGCTGGTCCAGTCAAAGGCGATCAGGGCCTGCACCATGGGCACAAGGCACAAAAGCAGTGCGTACCGGAACAGGCGCAGACAGTACAGAATGTGAAACCGCCGCCCGTTCATAACAGTTTTCCCCCGTGGGACAGCTTGGCGGCCAGCTGTTCGGCGTCCGCCCTTCGAATGCCGGGAATGACTGTGAACGTGCCGGAAGCGATCAGCACCAGCACACAGCCGCCCATGCGCCGGCCCACCGGCGTCTGCAGAATGTGACAACCGCTGATAAAACGCAAGGGCATGCGCTTGGTGACCAGAAACAAAAGGCCCCGGCGCACGGTCAGGTGATTGCCGCCCACCCGGACCCGGCAGGACGCCCAGCGGGGCACCAGCACACACAGGCAGACAACGCACCACACCGCCAGCCAGAACAGGGCGGCCACGGCATTCAACGACCAGAAGGGAATGCTGACCACTGCGCCCGCCAGAATCACCCAGAACCCGATCAGCGCAGCGCCGCTTCGTGTGACCTGAAATTCCATACCGCCCACCCCCTTTCAGATATTCTTTTATTATAAACATTCTTTCCAAAAAAGCAAAGCGAAAACCGTAGGCCCGGCGTCTGTTTGGGGCATCTTTTGCAGTTTTGTGCAAAGCGTGCTATACTGAGGTAAATTCGGGCCGGTTTGCATACGGCCCCGGGGGAAAGGATGAAAAACGTTGAGAAACAGTGAACAAGTGACAAAAGGCGCCGAGCGCGCACCCAACCGCAGTTTGTTTTACGCACTGGGTTATACCGATGAGGAGCTGGACCGGCCGCTGATCGGCGTGGTCAGCGCCTTCAGTGAGATCGTCCCCGGCCACGCCCATCTGGACAAGCTGGCCGACGCTGTGAAGGCCGGCGTGCGCATGGCCGGCGGCACCCCCATTCTGATGCCCGCCATCGGTGTATGCGACGGCATTGCCATGGGACATGTGGGCATGAAATATTCTCTGCCCAGCCGTGAACTGATTTGCGACAGCGTGGAGACCATGGCCCGCGCCCACGCGCTGGACGGCCTTGTGCTGGTTCCCAACTGCGATAAGATCGTGCCCGGCATGCTGATGGCGGCGGCCCGGCTGAATATTCCTTCCATCGTCATCAGCGGCGGCCCCATGCTGTCCGGCCGTCAGGGAAAACGGCATGTGTCCCTGTCCCAGATGTTCGAGGCGGTGGGCAGCTACAAGGCGGGCCTGATCGATGAGGACGTGCTGGAGGACTACACCCTGCACACCTGCCCGGGCTGCGGCTCCTGCTCGGGCATGTACACCGCCAACAGCATGAACTGCCTGTGCGAGGCCATCGGCATGGCGCTGCCCGGCAACGGCACCATTCCCGCCGTGATGGCCGCCCGCACCCAGCTGGCGAAGCACGCGGGCATGCGCATTGTGGACCTGGTGGAAAAGAATGTGTGCCCCCGGGATATTCTGACCCCGGCGGCCTTCCGCAACGCCGTTGCCACGGACATGGCCCTGGGCTGCAGCTCCAACAGCGTTCTGCACCTGCTGGCCATTGCCAACGAGGCGGGCGTGCCCATGAGCCTGGAGACCTTCAACGAGCTGAGCGCCAAGGTGCCCAACTTCTGCCATCTGGCTCCGGCCGGCCCCACTCACATGGAAGATCTGAACGCGGCGGGCGGCGTGCCTGCGGTGATGGCGCAGCTGGCTGAACTGGGCCTGCTGGACACCAGCCTGCCCACCGTGACGGGCAAGACCGTGGGCGAGAACATTGCCGGCGCCAAAAACCTGGACGAGACCAACATCCGTCCCACCAACAACCCCTACTCCAAAACCGGCGGCATTGCCATTCTGTGGGGCAACATCGCCAAAGACGGCTGCGTGGTCAAGCGCAGCGCCGTTGCGCCCGAAATGCTGGTGCACAGCGGCCCGGCCCGGGTGTTCGACAGTGAGGACGATGCCATCCAGGCCATTTACGGCGGGCAGATCCACCCCGGCGACGTGGTGGTCATCCGCTACGAAGGCCCCAAAGGCGGCCCCGGCATGCGCGAGATGCTGAATCCCACCAGCGCGCTGGCCGGCATGAAGCTGGACAAATCCGTTGCGCTGATCACCGACGGCCGGTTCTCCGGTGCGTCCCGCGGCGCATCCATCGGCCATGTGGCGCCGGAAGCGGCCCAGGGCGGCAACATCGCACTGGTGCAGGAAGGGGATACCATCTCCATCGACATTCCCGCCGGCAAGGTGAATGTGGACGTTTCCGACGAGGAACTGGAACGCCGCCGCGCCGCCTGGAAAGCGCCGGAACCCCGGATCACCACCGGGTGGCTTTCCCGTTATGCGAAGCTGGTCTCCGGCGCCAACAAGGGCGCTGTGATGGAATAACCGTTTGCTAAAAAAGAAGGGGGCAAAGCCGGGGTGACATAAGAAAACGGCGGTGAAGCCCCGAATTTTTGACGCATGAAACGCAGAAAGCGGTCCTGCAAGCAAATTGCTTGCAGGACCGC
>NZ_JBBMFA010000067.1:0-16853 GCF_040096265.1 Ruthenibacterium intestinale | reverse complement strand
CTGCCGTACGGCAGGCGCTCGTTTCTTTTACAAATAAGTATGCCGGGGAAGTCCGTCGATGTAAATCGGAGTCAGCTCTGCCTGAATCAGGGGCCGTGCATAATGCAGGAACTCATCTTTCATGGCGGTATAGTCCTCGCTGATCCACTCCAGCGGCACCTTTTTCTCAAAGTTCGCCACCTTGTGAATGTCCCAGGGGCGCGTGGTGCACTGATAAGGATCGTTGGAGAGCCGTTCCAGCGCGATCATCTCGGCCGTATGGCCCTCAAAAGCCGCTTTGGCCGCCGCACCGCCCACCTGAAATGCTTCGGTGATATCCGTTCGGCTGGTCACATGGCCCGCGCATCTCTGCAGCGTGGAAAGCTCAATGGAACGAGTTTTGACCCCCAGCTCCGCCGCCAGCCGGTTGGACAGATAGCGGGCGGTTCCCGTCAGGTTTTTATGGCCAAAGGCGTCCACATACCGGGCGTCATCCGCCAGTTCGCACACATAACGCCCGTCCGCCAGCTTCACGCCTTCGGACACCGCGATCAGCAGGGCTTTCTTTTTCGCCTGCATCCGCGCCACTTTCTGAATAAAATTGTCCACGCCGAAGGGGATCTCCGGCATGCAGATCATATCCGCACCCTCACAGTCTTCTGCCTTGGCCAGCGACGCCGCGGCCGTCAGCCAGCCTGCGTTGCGGCCCATGATCTCCACCACTGTGACGGAGTTCACGTCGTACACGGTAGCGTCCCGAACCAGTTCTTTCATGACCAGGCCGATGTACTTGGCCGCCGATCCATAACCCGGCGTGTGATCCGTGACCATCAGGTCGTTGTCAATGGTTTTTGGCACGCCCATAAACCGGATGTCGCTGCCGATGGCCCGGCCGTAATCCGACAGCTTGGCAATGGTATCCATGCTGTCATTGCCGCCGATGTAGAAAAAATAGCCGATATCCAGCTCCTGCAACAGAGCGAACAGCTTGGGGTAAACGCCCTCTTCATCCTTGTCCAACGCCGGCAGCTTATACCGGCAGCTGCCCAGATAGGACGAGGGCGTGCGCTTTAAAAGCTCGATTTCCAGCGAAGAGCGCAGGCTTTCGCTCAGATCCACATACTTGCCATCCAAAAGGCCCGCCACGCCGTACCGCATCCCATACACGTGAGGCACGCCGCGCCGGTCGCACGCCTGAAACACACCGGCCAAACTGGCATTGATCACGGCCGTGGGGCCACCGCTCTGTCCTACAATTGCATTTTTCCCCATTGGTTCCCTCCTTTTACAATCCCAATTCATCAAAGCTCTCCCGCAGCGTATCGCAGGAGGCCGCGAACTGCTCTCTCTCTCGGTCGGTCAGGTTCAATTCCAGCACTCGCCGGATGCCGTTCCGGTCCACGATGCAGGGTACGCCCACAAACACATTTTTCTGCCCGTATTCGCCCCGCAGCATGGCCGACACCGTGAGCACGCTGTGCTCGTCGCCGAAAATCGCCCGGGTGATACGGGTCAGCGCCATACCGATGCCGTAGTAGGTGGCGCGCTTGGCCTCGATGATCTTATAGGCCGCCGTGCGCACCTCTTCTGCGATCTGCGCCAGCGATTCCTCGCAATAGCGCCCGTCGGACTCGCCGCACAGCTGCAGCACCGGCTTCGTGGCCAGCATGGCCTGGCTCCAGGGCACGAACTCGGAATCGCCGTGCTCGCCCATGACATAGGCGTGCATGTTCCGCGGGTCCACATTGAAATAATCGCCCAGCAGATAGCGCAGGCGGGCCGTGTCCAGCGCGGTGCCCGTGCCCAGCACGTGGCGGGGATTGAAGCCGGACAGAACACAGGTGATGCGCGTCATCACGTCCACCGGGTTGGTGGCCACCAGGAAAATGCCGTTGAAGCCGCTCTCTGTCACCGGGTCGATGATGCTCTGAAACACCTGTGCGTTATGGCGCAGAAGATCCAGGCGCGTCTCGCCGGGCTTCTGGGGCACGCCCGCGCAGATCACCACAATGTCCGCGTCGCCGCAATCCTCATAATCACCGGCAAAAATTTTCATGTTGCTGCCGGAAAAAGCAAGCCCGTGGTTCAGGTCCATGGCCTCACCCACCGCACGCTTTTTGTCCACATCAATGAGTACCAGCTCGTCGCAGGCCGACTGGTTTAAAAGCGCGTAGGCATAGCTCATGCCCACCATTCCACAGCCGATCAGAACTACTTTTCGTTGATCTTTCTTCATGGCATTTCCCTCCTTATCCGCACTTGGTACGGTTTGTTTACAGTTTGTCCTTCCGATACAGAAAATATCCAACCGCCAGCGCGATGCCGCCTCCCAGCAGGATGAGAATGGACACCTGGCTGAGCAGCGCAGGCACCAGTACAAACAGCAGACACATCACAACCAGCGGGACCGCCGTCAGCCGCAGGCTCTTGAAGAAGTACTTATACGCCAGCGCACCGAACAATGCGGGAATCACGTTGTTGAAAGCAGGCTGCAGTGCAGGCGCCTGCAGAACCGGCGTCAAAGGCACCAGGCACAAAACACCTACTGCCAGCACGGTGACCGTGACCAGACTGCTGGTTGCCACGGACAGCGTGGACACAATGTCGTTTTCCGGTGTGCCCACCCGCGTGCCGCAAATTTCCCGGGCATTGACCGCACAGGGAAGTTTCAGATTGACCAGATTGCCGGTGATAAAGGCCACGTAGCTGGCTGTTCCCAGCAGAGGTGCGTACACCAGAAATTCCGCAATGCTGCTGACCCAGTATACCGCGGCCACCTGCAGCAAAGCCGGAATGGCGCTGCCCCAGTCCGGTCCGGTTCCCAGAGCCAGCCCCATCACCAGCGGCGCGCCCAGCATCATGACGATGCCCACCGCCAGACCGATCTGCCCGATCCAGTGGCAGGAATTGGAATAGCTTTCGTAAAAGCTGCGTTTTTCCGTCTCGTTCATTGTCCTTCCCTCCTTTTACAGCGCGCCCAGCCCAATGGCTGCCGCCATACCGATCAGCATGCTGCCCGCCATGGAGAAATTGTCCAGCCAGGTGATATTGCGCTTGCGGGAAACGTACTCAAACACCTCCATGGACAGGCCAGCCACAAACGCCACTGCCAGCGGCATCCAGTCGCCGGTGCTGGTCAGCGTGCCCACATAGGAGCCGATGTACGTGCTGACCAACCCTACAAACATGGCTGTGAACAAAACGTCCCCCAGCCCCTGTTTCTGGGACGGCTGTGTTTCGGCACTCGCCTTTTTGGGACGCCGCACCCGGTTCAGGTAAGGTTTCAAAAACAGCACGCACAGCACACAACCCAGGATGATGCCGGCCGCCATCACAAACCCGATGGTCACAAATGTGGACGCTGTCAGTTCCGCTGTGCCCAGGCCACCGGGCATGCCCGCGGCACGTGCCGCAATGTCGGCCACGTTGCCTTCATAATGCAGGGCGCCCACCACCGAAAGGCGCATCCAAGGCAGCGGAATGCCCAAGCTGCCCGCCAACGCAATGACCCCCAGCAGGATGGACACGCTGGGCAGCAGTGTGAATGTTGCGCTGGAGGTAATGGCGTTCCGCAGCTTTTCTTTCTCCATTCCCATGGCGATGCCCGCCCGGTAGCTTTTGACCATAAAAATCACGCACAACACCATGACCATGACAATGACCGCCCCCGCGATCAGGAACATGGGCACGGAGTTGAGCCGCTCCATCAATTCCATTTTTCTTCCTCCCCACGGCGATCTGCCGAATGCTATTTGGGTCCAGTATAACATATTTTTTCACACCGCTGTTGACATTTTTTCCGCAACGTGGTAATTTGTATTTAGCAATACTAAATATTTGATGAATCAAAGGAGCATTTCCATGGAAAGCCGCCTGGAACGACAACTGAAAAAGGGTGTTCTGGAGATGCTTGTTTTGCAGCTTGTGTGCCAGGGGCCGACTTACGGGTATGAGCTACTGACGCGCATGGACAAAACAAGCCATGGTTTTTTCAAGGTGAAGGAGGGCACGCTGTACCCCATTTTGTACCGGCTGGAAGACGATGGGCTGATCGCGTCCCGCTGGCAGCAGGCCGGTGGGCGTGCTGCCCCCAAAAAGATGTACGAGGTGACCGATGCGGGCCGGGCCGCCTTGGACGGCTACCGTTCACTTTGGAAAGAATTTTGTGCGTGTGTGGATCAATTTGCACCGAAGGGGGAAACAGAGCAATGACCGAGCAAACGGACGGCCGCAAAGTGCAGTTTTTGCCGCCCATCAAGCGGTATGTAAACGCGATCGAATGGCATCTTCGTCTTCCGCTGAAGGAGAAAGCGCGCGTGATGAGCGATATCTCCACCAGTATTATCGCGCGGCATGAATCCGGCGAGAGTTATGAAGCGATCATGAAGGACATGGGCACGCCCCGGCAGGTGGCCGAACGCTTTAATGCCGCCATGGGCGTCTCCGACAAACCCAGCCGCTGGCGGTTTTTATTCCTGGTGCTGCTGGTTTTGTTGGTCATCGGTGTCATTGTCAAAATCAGTTACGAGCAGGGTACACTGGCCGGCGTATCTCTCATGCAGGGAATCGTCCCGTCTCAGTTCTTCGCCGGCTCCTCTGCCGACGTGGGCGTCATCGGCGGGGCGGACGGGCCCACGGCTATTTTTGTGACCAGCGCCTTCCCCTCGCTTCTGGGCGCGCTGCTGTATGCGCCGGCCTCTCTGGCCTGTGCTCTCATCGCCTGCTATTTTCTGGCGCGCAGCCCTCTGTGCTGGCGTGGTGCGCTTCGGCTCGCATGTGCGGCATCCGCGCTGTTTTTCATCCGTCTGGCGGCCGAACTGGTCATTCTCGGCATGGTGGACGCGGCGCTCCCCGACCTGCTGGCATCGTTTGGCACTTCTCTGCTGACGCCTGCCTTCTGGTTGTCCGCCGGCAGCCTCATCGTCGCTATTCTTCGAAAAAAACAAGAGGAAAAGGAGCTTTAATCAATGGACCGGAAACGTGGATTTCTTTATCTCGGCATTATCTTTGCCAGTTTGGCAGTGATCTGGGTGGCCTTTTTGCTGCCTGCTCTGGGAGACAAAAAGGTAGCCGATGCCTTTGCCGAACCTCTGTTCACCCATGCGCTTCCCGAAGGTGCGGAACAGGTTCAGCAGGAGGCCGACCGCTCCAAAACAGACGCCGGAAAAATGACTGCCGCCTACCTGCTGTTGAGTGCGGACGCGACCGAAGATGAATTGTACACCTTTTACAATGACATGGACTATCCGCCCGCCCAGGAGGGCGACACCGTGACGCTTCATGTAAAGGCGCTGGACCAAAGCAGTCTGGACGCATTGGAGCAAAGCGGTCTGGACACCGAGGGGAAAACATTCTGGTTTGTCTATCTGGTCAGCCAGCCCGCCTGAAAAATCAAAAAAGGCATCGGCGCATGCGCCGATGCCTTTCTTTTTTAAACTTCCCGGTAATAGCGTCCCAGCTGATCCGCCCCCAGAATGGCCGCGTACACGGTTTCCGGAGTGACGGGGAACGGCATGTTGTGCAGCGTGTCGTTCTCCGCGCAGGCCAGTTTGGCCACTTCCATCAGCTGCTCCTCGCTGGCATCCCGGATGCCCAGATCTTCCAGCGTAATGGGCAGGCCCACTTCCAGGCAGAAGTCCATGACCTGCTCCAGCTCGTCCAAGTCGGCGTTTTCCAGCACCAGCTGCACCAGCGTGCCGAACGCCACCTTTTCGCCGTGATACAGGCTGTGCGTCTCGGGAATGGCGGTCAGGCCATTGTGGATCGCATGGGCGCCCGCCAGACCGCCGGACTCAAAGCCCACGCCGGACAGATACGTATTGGCCTCGATGATGTTCTCCACTGCTTTTGTGCAGGCTTTGCGTTGCACAGCCAGCTTGGCTTTCAGGCCGTCCGCCAGCAGCGTCTCGTAGCACAGGCGCGCCAGCTGCATTGCCGCCAGCGTCACTTTGCCGCCCACGCAGTTTGTGGCACCGGATGCCTGGCAGGCACGCGCCTCGAAGTAGGTGGCCAAAGCATCGCCCATACCGGAAACCAGCAGGCGGGCCGGCGCGGCGCTGACCACATCGGTATCCACCAGCACCAGATTGGGGTTGGCCGGCAGGAACAGATAACGGTCAAACACCCCTTCATCCGTATAAATCACGCTCAGCGCACTGCAGGGCGCGTCGGTAGAGGCAATGGTGGGCACGATCACCACCGGCACATCCGCGTAATGTGCCACCGCTTTGGCGGTATCGTGAATTTTTCCGCCGCCGATACCGACCACCACGTCGCAGCCGGATGCTTTGAATGCGGCCAGTACGCGGTCGATCTCGCTTTGGCAGCACTCGCCGTTGAAAATCTCATAAGCCAATTTGGCGCCGGCTTGCTGCGCGCTGTGCGTCAGCTGAGCCTCCACGCGCTTTTTGCCGGAACCGCTCACCAGCACAAAGAATGCCTTGCCCAAACGCTCGGCATGTGTGCACAAATTTCCCAGTTCTCCCTTGCCCTGCACATAGCGGGAAGGGCTTCCAATAATATTTGCCATCGGTAAAAACTCCTTTCGGTGCTTTTTTCTTCATTATAACGCCTTTTCAAACAAAAACAAGCGGTCCCCCGGAAGGGACCGCCCGTTTTTATTCCGCCGGTTCATCCTGCGGCGGAACGTATACATAAACTTCTTTCACACCGTTGGCGGCCGACTCTTCATAAGTTTCATAGAACAAATCGACCTGCATCCGGTTGGAATGAATGAACGCGCCTGTGTCCGTGGCAATGGCCCATCCGTACACAAAAGAACCGTCCGTGGAAACAATATACACCTTGGTCCCGTAGGGGATCAGCGTTGGATCCACCGCGAAAGAGCCATAGAACAGACCCAACCCGCTGGCGCCCTTTCCGGCGGAAGCAGAATAGCCCGTCGCCTTCATGGTGTACGTGGGCTCCATGGCGTTGCCCTGCGCATCCACGGGAACACCGTCCTGCACGGTGAATCCCTCCGGCGCTTCCAACGGACTGACCACATTGGTCGTCAGCTTTACATAAACCTCGTTGACCGGCTCCTGAAGAACCTGCGTATCGATCACCTGTGTATCCTGGTATACGCCATCGATATAAGTACTGCGGCGCGTCACCTGCTGGACGCCTTCCACGCCTTCCGACTGCAAAATCTCATGAACATACTTTCCATCCGGATCGTCCACCTGTTCCACGTACTCCGTTTCAAACGGCACCGGCTCTTCCGTGACCACGTCCTCATAATCCACGCGGTGCACCGTGACCGGCTCCATCTCCCGCTCCACCAGAGTATCCAGCGCCGGTTCGGTAAAATCGGCGGCATCCATCTCCACGCCGGCTTTTTCCAAAGCCTGTGCCACGCTGCCGCTGCTCACTTCCACCACATACTCCTGCCCGTCCGCCAGAATTTCCAAAGGGAAGGCCCGGCGAACATCCAGGCGCGCCTGCCCGCTGGTATGGGTGCTGTAAAACGCGCTGTCGTTTTCTTCCAGAGACAAATCCGCCAGCTCCACCAGTTCCGCGGGGTCTGTAACCGCAGTCATCAGTGTATATTGCCCGCCTGCGTCATCGGTGACCGTCACGGTTTTCACACATCGGGAAAGCACGCCGCACACCAGCGCCGTGGCGCAAACCGTCAATCCGATCGCCAGCAGCTTCGGGCCGGTTCGCCGTACGGACCTGCGTATGTGTTCTGTGCGTTTTGTCGTTTTGACCACTCCTCTAATGTATCCATTTCGTCACATACAAAAGTGATTCTAGCAAACAACACTTTTCCCGTCAAGAAAACAGAAACAAATCTGCCAAATTTTTATACTATTTGTATTGTTTTGTTATTTGTTTACAAAAAAGTCGGATACAGCAGATTGTAAAACCCTTAAAGAGTGTGTTATACTAATAAAATCGAGTTTTGCAGCAATGGAGGAACACCTTTGGACAGCAAGCACATTCGCAATTTTTGCATCATTGCCCACATTGACCACGGCAAATCCACTCTTGCCGACCGAATTCTGGAGAGCACCCGTGCAGTGGATGAACGCCAGATGGAGGCACAGATTCTGGATGATATGGACCTGGAGCGGGAGCGCGGCATCACCATCAAAGCGCGCGCGGTAACCCTTCAGTACACCGCCAAAAACGGTGAGCAGTATGAGTTCAACCTGATCGACACGCCGGGCCACGTGGACTTTAACTATGAAGTCAGCCGCAGTCTGGCCGCCTGTGAAGGCGCCGTTCTGGTAGTGGACGCCAGCCAGGGCGTAGAGGCGCAGACGCTGGCCAACACGTATCTGGCGCTGGAACACGACCTGGAACTGGTACCGATTTTGAACAAGATCGATCTGCCCAGCGCCGAGCCGGACCGTGTGGCGCAGGAAGTGGAAGACGTGATCGGTCTTCCCTGTCTGGATGCACCGCGGGTTTCGGCCAAAATGGGCATCGGTATCACAGATGTACTGGAGCGCGTCATCACGGACATTCCCGCCCCCAGGGGCGATGAAAGCGCACCCCTCAAAGCGTTGATTTTTGATGCTGTGTACGACCCCTACAAAGGTGTGATCGTCTATCTGCGTGTGTTTGACGGAACCATGAAAGTGGGCGATACCGTTCGCCTGATGCAGACGGGGGCAGAGTTTTCTCTGGTGGAAGTGGGCCATATGGGCGCCACCGCCCTGGCACCCTGCGGCCAGCTGAAAGCGGGCGAAGTAGGCTATTTCACCGCATCCATCAAAACACTGGCGGATACCCGCGTGGGCGACACCGTCACGCTGAAACAGAACCCCACGGCTCAGCCCCTTCCCGGCTACCGCAAGGTGACCCCCATGGTGTTCTGCGGTATTTATCCGGCGGACGGTGCCAAGTATCCCGATTTGAAAGACGCGCTGGAAAAGCTGCAGCTCAACGATGCTTCCCTCTCCTTTGACGCAGAGACCTCCGTGGCGCTTGGCTTCGGATTCCGCTGCGGCTTTTTGGGCCTGCTGCATCTGGAAATCATCATTGAGCGTCTGGAACGGGAATTCGATCTGGATCTGATCACCACCGCCCCCAGCGTAGAATACCGGATCACACTGACCGACGGAACGGTGCTGCTCATTGACAACCCCACCAACTATCCGGACCCGGCGAAAATCGCCAAAGCCGAAGAGCCCTTTGTGGACGCGCACATCTATACTCCTACGGAATACACCGGCAGCCTGATGGAGCTGTGCCAGAACCGCCGCGGCGTTATGCGCGATATGAAATATCTGGACGCTACCCGCGTGGATCTTCATTATGAACTTCCTCTGGGCGAAATCGTGTACGACTTTTTTGACGCCATTAAAAGCCGCAGCCGCGGATATGCCAGCTACGACTATGAAATGAAAGGATTCCAGGAGTCCAAACTGGTCAAGCTGGATATTTTGCTCAACGGCGATATGGTGGACGCATTGTCCATGATCGTGCATGCGGACACCGCCTATGCCAAGGGCCGCCGTCTGGCGGAAAAACTGAAGGAAAACATTCCCCGCCAGATGTTCGAAATCCCCATTCAGGCAGCGATCGGCGGAAAGATCATCGCCCGCGAAACCGTGAAGGCCATGCGCAAAGACGTGCTGGCCAAGTGCTATGGCGGCGACATCACCCGCAAGAAAAAACTGTTGGAGAAACAAAAAGAGGGCAAGAAAAAAATGCGGCAGCTGGGCACAGTTTCCGTTCCCAGCGAAGCCTTTACCGCAGTGCTCAAACTGGACGAGTAAAACGGAGAGCGCGCTTTCTGAAATCCATTCGTTCCAAAAGGGCGGCATCCAATGGGTGCCGCCCTTTTTCTGCATCTATACCGTGGGAAATTCGTTTTCTCTTTCCAAATATCTGCAAAAAGCAAACAGCCCGCAGAGCAGCACGGCGGAAAACCCAGCACTCACCCGCAGATCCCAGCCGCCTAAAACGCCCCGATGCGTCATCTCCACCAAAAGGCCTTCCGACGTTTGCAGGCTGTAATGTCTTTCATCATGCATCTGCAGTACACAATCCCTGCCCGCCATACAAAACCGCGCATGATCAGCCCGCGGTGTGCGGCACACCGGCCAGCCCGCCACATTCGGGGCATCTTCTTCGCAGTAAGCCGGGCGCGCCACTGCGTATTCCGACTGATCCCGGTCATACAAAACGTACTCTTTTTTCTCCACGCCCTGTTCCTGCCCGTTCAAATCGCCGCGCACCCGCACTTCTGTGTGGGCGACCAGCTCTCCGGCCGGGCCAAAAATATTGTTTGTGCTTTCTCCGAACACTGTCCGAATGCTGGCCAGCGGCGCATTTTCCCCTGCCGCATAAAGCGTACCTGCCTTCAGCTTATAATCCATGGTTTTCCCCTCCTCAGAATACACTGTACAAGATCACCCCGGCGGCTCCTGCGCTCAGCATCACGCCGATCGGATTGACTTTCCAGCGGCGAAGAGCCAGCAATGCCGCCGCAAAAAGACACACGGAAATCCCGTTGACAGAGCCCCAGCTTTCCGGCCAGGCGCTCTGCCCGTAAAAAGACAAAAGCAGCAACGACAGCCCGGCCGACGCAATCATTGCCACCACCGCCGGACGCACTCCTTTCAGGATTCCCTGCATCACCGGGAGTTCCCGCCAGCGGCTGTAAAACCACGCCAAAGCCGTCACGATCACACAGGAAGGAAGCACACATCCCAGCGTAGCCACAATTGCACCGGAAATTCCCGCAATCTGCATTCCGACAAACGTTGCGGAATTGATGGCAATCGGCCCCGGCGTCATTTCCGCAATGGTCATAATATCCGCAAATTGATTCATAGTCAGCCATTGATGAAGCTCCACCACCTGGTGCTGAATCAACGGCATCGCCGCGTAGCCACCGCCGATGCTGAATAACCCGATTTGAAAAAAGCTCCACAGAAGCTGTATGTACACCATTATGCCAACCGCTCCTTCCGCCGTTCGTGCAGGACATCTGCCGCGCCCGCTGCACCGCATACCACCAAAAGCAGCAAAATATTCACCTGAAACCATTCCGATGCCAGAAAACAGCCTGCCATCAGTCCGGCGTAAAGCAGCTTGCGGTCCTGCAGGACCGTGCGGCCCATGCTCAAAACCACATCGCAAATAACAGCAGCCACCGCGGCCAGCATTCCGTTCATGGCCATCCCCACAAACACGTTGTCGCGGAAAGCAGTGTAAAACATGGAAATGACCGCAATGATCACCAGCGGCGGTAGAATGGTGCCTGCCACAGTCAACAGCGCTCCGGGCACCCCCGCCACGCGATACCCCACCAGAATGGAAGCATTCACTGCGATAGCTCCCGGCGAAGACTGTGCGATTGCCGTTAAATCCAGCATTTCCTGTTCATCCAGCCAGTGCAGCTTTTCCACAAACTTTTTCCGCATCAAAGGAATGATCACAAAACCGCCGCCAAAGGTAAACGCACTCAACTGCATGACCGACAAAAACAAGGTCCAATATTTCTTTTTTTCTTTCAACGCTTCTCCCTCCCTGCGTCTCCATTATAAGGCTTGTTTTTTCATATTAAAAATAATATTATTAAATAAAAACAATACCGTTTTACTTATATAGGAGTTATTATGACGATTCGACACATCAAAATTTTTGCCGCTCTTTGCGCATGCGGCTGCAATACCACCAAAGCCGCTGAATCACTTCACATGACACAGCCTGCAGTAAGCCTGGCCATCCGGGAGATGGAACAATATTACGGAACGCCCCTGTTCGACCGCATCGGACGGCGTTTGGTGCTGACACAAGCGGGTGAGCAGTTCCTGCGTTATGCGCACTCCATCACCGGTTTGTTTGACGACATGGAAAAAGAACTGCGAAACTGGGACAGCGCCGGTGTGCTGCGCGTGGGAGCCAGCATTACCATCGGAGCGCAATTTCTTCCGTCTTATATTCAGGCTTTTTCTGCCGCGCATCCTGCTGTGACGGTAAAAGCGCAGGTAAAGCCTTCCGAGGGGCTGGAAAGCGACCTTCTGGCCAACCGGCTGGATCTCGCCCTGCTGGAAGGAGCGCCGCACCTTTCCTGCCTTTACACCGAGGAATACATGGACGATCGACTGGTGGTCATTGCCGCCGTCGACTCTCCTTTGAGCCAAAAGCAATCTTTAAGCGCGGAAGAATTTTGCCGCCAGCCGCTTCTTCTTCGTGAGCGGGGCAGCGGTACCCGCGAAGAGTTTGAACGCGTCATGAGTGCGGCAGGGCTCTCTGCAGAACCCCTTTGGGAAGCGTCCAGTACAACCGCGCTTGTCAATGCCGCGATCGCCGGTCTGGGAATTGCCGTTCTCCCCTATCGCATGGTGGTGGGCCCGCTGGAACGCGGGCTGATTACCACGATTCAGGTGGAAGGTCTTTGCTTTTCCCGCAGATTTCGCATTGTCTATCATCGGGACAAATTGCTCACACCGCTGATGCAGGACTTCATTGAACTTTGCCGAAACTATGAGATGGACTTCCCCCTTCCCCGCTACAATGGCCTTTACTAAAACAAAAAACAGGCGCGGTAAAACCGCGCCTATTTTCCACTAAAAAAGCGCCGGAATTCTCCGGCGCTTTCACTTTTATGCCTGAGCAGAAGTACTCTCGGCAGGTGCAGGAGCCGATGCGTTCAAGGTCAGCGTGCCAACCTGATCGCTTCCGACCACGGCGATGTAACTCTTTCCGCGGTTCACTTCCAGCTCACTGCCGTCTGCACGGTGCAGTTTCAAAGCGCTGTCCGCTTTTCCCTTGCTCCATGTGATGGCTTCCGCTTTGCCGCCATAACAATAATAACCCGTTCCGCCTGTCAGCTGAAAATCCGTGCACTGTCCGTCCGGCTTCAAGCTCACATCCGCAAACAAGATGATCACATTGTTAAAGCTCAGCTGAGCCCCTGTCAGCTCATCCACCTGGGGGGCACCATAAGCCTGTTTCAAATAGGTCTTTGTATTGGCATCGTATACCAACCGTACCGGACCGTTGGCCGAAAACTGGAACGCAATGTCCGGAGCGTCCAGCTCTGTCAGACTCACTTCTTTTTCCGCAAAGCAGAACAGCGGCACAGCTGCCCCTGACGTCGCAATCTGCTGGGATGCAATGCCAGCGGCGATCAAAGAAGCATCCGTATACCAGCAATGCTCCTGCAAATACGTCTTGGCCCGCTCGGAATCAAACCAGAAACAAGTGGTTCCCAAATACAACCCGTCAATATCCTGATACTGATACTCATTGATCAGATTCTGCGCGTACACGCTGCTGCCGATGTGAACGAAAATCGCGTTCAGCGGAAGAGCAAACTGCAGATACTGGTCCCGGGCTGAACGGACCGGCCCCACCTGCGGGATCGTGGCCGCATTGGAGTACAGCGCCATCATTCTGGTAATACCGCCTTCTGTGACCATTTCAAAAATGGCGTCCGCAGAGCCGATGCCGCGCTGCGGCATTGCCGCCTGGGCATTGTTTACCATAATGGCTACGGGCCGCTGACCCGGCGCCACCCCTTCGGCCAGCGCTTCACCTGTGAGCAGGTTGTAATCAGGCGCTTCCGTCTCCGGCTGAGAAATACCGCTGTTTACAGCAGTGCTGGAAGAACTTGCCTGTTCTTCCCCGCAAGCTGCCAGCGAAAGCGCCATCGCCGCCGTCAGGAACAGGGCCCAAAAACGCTTCATCTCATTCAACTCCTTTGCCGGAGAAACGTCCGGCTGTCTTTATTGATCGGTATCCACATAGTCCGTGGCAGTGCTGTCCGCTTCAGGCACACTGGTGGAAGACGCCGACTCAGAGGGATAATAACCAAACTGACCGGCCGTGTCATCTCCAGTGCTGACGATACCCAAATAGGTTTTGCCCGGGTTGATTTTCACAGACTGCTCGTTGCCTTCGCTGTCCACAATGCGCAGCGCCTGGTTGGGAGAGCCCTTCATCCAGCGAATGTACTCCGCCTTTCCGCCGTTGAAGTAATAGCCCACGCCGCCGTCGCCGTACTCTACCTGCTGAATGTCATAGCTGTCATTCACATAGTTGGGATGGCGGTGAATGTCCGTAAACAGAACGATCACGTTTTCAAAGCCAAGCTGCTCATCGTTGTTGGCGTCCACCGTGGGATTGATGGAGCCGGTATATGCGCTGTACTGGCTCATCATATAACGGTTGGTCGAAGCATCGTAATCAAAATAAGTACGATAGTTGGTGGAGTGAACAATATCGATCTTCACCGCGTCGTCACCGTTCAAAACGCGGTTCGGCTCGTTGTAGTTGACAAAATCAAAGAAGCAGCTGTTGTAGGTGCGGTCCATATTGTAATCGCGCTCTTCCACCAGCTCGCTGAGGATCTCGCCGTTGGTATACGCCGCATGCTCCACTTTTACGCCGGTCGCCAAACGTGCCTGATCGCGGGGGAAATTGGTGGTATCCAGGTTCAGGTCCCGGTCTTCATATTCCCAAATGGTTTTGTACTCACTCTGCACAGTGGACTCGCCAATGTGCACATACAACATTTCCCACGGCAGAATCAGCTGGAAGAACTGATCGCGGGCCGAACGAACCGGGCCCACCTGCGGCAGGCTCTTGTAATCGGAAAAGAGGCCCATAAAACGTGTAATGCCGCCTTCCACCTTGATTTCCACCAAGATATCCGCATTCGAAATGCCCCACTGAGGCCGGGCGTTGTTTGCACCGTTGTTGGCGATGTTGTTGATCATAATCGCAGTCAAACGCTCGCCTTCGGTATAACTGCCGTCATTTTCAAGACCGGTCAGCGGATTGGGGTTGTAGGGCGGTTCTTCCGGCTCACTGGAAGAGGCCGGCGCTGCAGCCGGCTCAGACGACGAGGCTTCATCCTTGCCGCCGCAGGAAACCAGAAGGCCCGCCGCCATGGTCAGGGCCAAAAGAAGGGACAAAACTTTTTTCATGGCGCATCTCCTAATATTAAAATGTAGAATTCACCCGGCCATGCCTGGCCATAAAGGTGCAATAACTCTTATATACTATACCGAATTCACGTCATTTTGTAAAGTATTCTGCCTGACGTGAAAAATCTTCCTGAAATAAATGAAAAAATGGGTTGACATTGCCAAAATCGTTTGATATAATAGTCAAGCACTCAAGAGATGAGCCACTAGCTCAGTCGGCAGAGCACCTGCCTTTTAAGCAGGGTGTCCGGAGTTCGAATCTCCGGTGGCTCACCAGAAACAGACCCAAACATTTGTTTGGGTCTGTTTTTTTGTATTCAAACAAAGTCATGTCACCGGTAAACGAAAGACCCGCGCGGCCGAATCCTTGCCGCGCGGGTCTTTCGTTTATTTTACACGCCAATAAGCAACACTGTAAGGCGGCAGCTGACTTCCACCACCGAAGTCATGATACTCTCCTGTAATCAAATCATCCGCACAGCCGGCGCCCGCATCAAAGTGTGCAGTAAAGGGCTCCGCGTCTGCATTAATGGCCACCAGCACCCGCTCACCGTCTGCACTGCGCTCAAAAATATATTGCCGATTGGTCAGCAGCACGGTCCGGTATGTTCCATAACACAATGCCTTACTGCCGCGGTGTGCCCGCGCCAACTGCGATATAAAATCGCTCTTTTCATTTTCCACCGGCGCATCCATTGCGGGACGAAGCGCAGGGTCACCATTTTTCTTATCCCCCGTCTGCCCCCATTCGCTCCCATAATATACACATGGGATACCAGGCATAGAAAATAACAGTCCGTATACTAGTTTGAAGTGTTCTGGATTCTGCAGAATGGTGGCAATACGCGTCACATCGTGATTGTCCACAAAGCACAAAAGATGCTTTCCTTTATACAGCGTCCAAGGTTCCGCACCAAATTGACGCTGCAGGCTGTGCGCAATTTCAAACAGATTCATGCTGTTAAACGCAGAATACAAGCCTTTGTAGCACTCGTAATTGGTGCAGGAATCCAACATCTGGTCATTGACTCGCTGATTGTAATCTCCGTGCAGCATTTCGCCCACCAGAAAGAACTCCGGCTTCAGCGAAGCTGTAAAGCTTTTCAGCTTGCGCAGAAAATCCTGATCCAGGCAATAGGCCACATCCAGACGCAGCCCATCGATGTCAAATTCCTCCACCCAGCCGCGGATGCAGGAAAACAAATACTCCACCACGGCATCGTTGCGAAGATTCAGCTTCACCAGTTCAAAGTGTCCTTCCCAGCCCTCGTACCACAAGCCATCGTTGTAGCCGTTGTTGCCGTCAAAGTTGATCAAAAACCAATCCTTATACGGACTGTTCCAGCGGTTTTTTAAAACATCCTGAAAAGCCCAGAATCCGCGTCCCACATGATTGAACACGCCATCCAGCACCACGCGGATCCCTGCGTCGTGCAGCGCCCTGCACACAGCCGCAAAGTCTTCATTGGTTCCAAGGCGACAGTCCACCTTTGTATAATCCCGGGTATCATACCCATGCGCATCCGATTCAAAGACCGGAGAAAAATAGACCGCATTGGCCCCCAGCTTTTGGATATGCGGGACAAAATTCAGCACTTTGCGGATTCGCGGCGAGCACACGCCGTCATTTTCCCGCGGCGCACCGCACATTCCCAATGGATAAATCTGATAAAACACGCTCTCTTCAAACCACATCTGCAGCGCCTCACTTTTCTGTTGGTGGTAACAGTATAGCATATTTTGAGAAGCTCTGTAAAAAGAAAATGGGCGAGTGCCACCCGGGAACAAAAAACGAAAAAAGAATTGACTTCTTAGGAATATCTATGGTAAAATAATATCCGCTGACATGAAACCATGTCTTTTTGCGAGGATGGCGGAATCGGCAGACGCGCACGTTTGAGGGGCGTGTGGTTATACCATGCGAGTTCAAGTCTCGTTCCTCGCACCAAAACAGAAAAGGCCGCCGGCGAATGCCGG
>NZ_JBBMFA010000066.1:0-21688 GCF_040096265.1 Ruthenibacterium intestinale | reverse complement strand
AGTTTTTATTTCCTATGCAACGCTAAAGCTTTTTGAGAACTCCCCGGCACAGCCGGGGGTTTTCGGTAAACAAAAAAAGAGCTGCGAGGATTTTCCTCGCAGCTCTTTTGCGTTTCAACCCGCCATGGCCTGCCAAATTCCCGTAAAGGGAAGCACCAGCACCAGCGCGGGCAGCAGATCGATCAGCGGATAGGCGCGGATCTTGGCCATACGCATGCCGGCCGCAATGGTCAGCAGACCGCCGCAGGCAATAAAATTCAGCAGCATGGCATCGCTCATCACGGGCATGAGAAGCTTGGCCAGGAAGAAAAACGCCGTGAAAATGAGCGCCTGCGGCAGCGCGATGATGCTGACGGAGACCCCCATGCTGCCGCCGAAGATCAGCGCCATGATAAAGTCCAGCATCGCCTTGGACAGCATTTGCCCGTGCTCACCCGCAAAGCTCTCCAGCATCACGCCGTACAGTCCGAAGCCGCTGCAGCAGAACACTGCCACCAGCGTGATGTATTCCTCCATGTCAAAGCTGTCCGGCAGGGCCAGACGGCGCAGCACCAGGCCGAACCCGGCCCGGACCCGCCGCTCCAGATGAAGCGCCACGCCCAGCACCACCGCCAGCGTGACCACGGGCATCTGATCCGCCCGGATCACCGACAAAATGCCGCTGCAGATGGCGGTCATGCCGCAGATCATGGGCAGTTTTTCCCGCACATCCGCGCCGATCCACCGGCGCAAAGCGCTGCCCAGCGCGCCGCCAACGGCCACGCCCAGGCAGGACAAAATCAAACCATAGGGCATTGTTCCACTTCCTCACTCAGCCGATGTTGCCGGTCTGGCGATAGGACCGCCAGACATTTTCAAAAAAGTCGTCATCTTCCGGAATGGGGCGCACATCCCGCCATTCAAAACGGCACGCGCCGTCCCGGTACAGCACCTCCTGCACCCGGCTGCCCCGTGTTCCGTCGTCCAGCGCAAAGGTGAACGCATCGGGCAGCTGCGCATAGGGTTTTGTGCCGTTTGCATCCGTGTACAGCGCACTGCCCCGGCTTTTGCCGCCCTGCTCCATATAGTCCACCATGGCCGCCAGATACACCCGCTGGCTGATGAGCATATCCCGCAGGCGGTACACCCAGCACAGCTCGCTTTCGTCCGCAGCAGTCACCCGCCGGGGGAATTCTTCCAGAAGCTGCCGGGTCCGGTCCAGATAGGCCCGGATCTCTGCGCTGCTACGGATGGCCGCACCGCACCGGCTCATGTTTTGGGCCGCGTCGGCCCACAGGGCGCGCACATTGCTGCTGCCGGTGACCACCTGACGGGCCAGTGTGCCCATTTCCGTCAACGCCGCAGCGGCCGCGGCCTCAAATTTCTCCGCAGGCACCTGCCCGGTGCGGCGTGCCGCAATGAACTGTGCCGCCCGGGTGCTGCCCACCTGACCGGCGTTCAGCGCTGTGCCGCCGGGGCGGTACACCCCGTGACTGGCGCTGACTTCGCCCACTGCGAACAGCCCCTCTACATGGGTCTGCCACCAGCAGTCGATGGCCAGACCGCCGTTGTTGTGCTGCGCGCACAGGGAGATCTCCAGCGGCTGCACCGCCAGATCCACCCCTTTGTCCCGGTAGAACTCCACCGCGGGCGCGTTCATGTGCTCCAGCCGCTGGATGGGCGTGCCGAAACAGGCGCCCGCCCGCTGCAGATACTCCCGGGCTTCGGGGTCCAGCTCCTCGTAGGAAAACGCGCCGGAGACCGGGTTCTGCCGGTAGTCCAGGTACACCCGCCGGCCCTTGCAGCGCTCCAGATAGACCAGAATGTCGATGATGGAGCTGCCTCCATCCACCTTGCGCACGTCAAAGGGCCACTGATAGCCCTTGAGGAACAGTTTGCTGAGCATCTCGGCGGCGCTGGAGAAGAAATCCATCAAAAATTCCCGCTCGTCCGTTCCGTCGGGGGCCGTGGAATAGACCCGCGGCAGCACCTGCATATACGTGCCCGACACGTTCCAGCGGGGCCGCACCGACGCCAGCCCGTACTGCCACTCGGTCAGGTTTTTGCCCCGGGCGCCCGCTTCCAGCGCCAGGCCCGTGGCGCCGTAATGGCCGCCGGGATACACACTGTCCGCATACATGCCGGCGGGACCGCCCGTGGCGTAGACCACGTTGTTGCACCGGATGAGCACAAAACGGTCTTTGGGCGCGGCGGCGGTGTTCAGGCACAGCAGGCCATAGGTGCGCTGGCCGTCGCTGAGCACCCGGATCACCTGCAGATGGTCCAGCACCGGCACGCCCTTGTCCAGAACCGCCTGTTCCAGCCGCTCGGTCATCTGCTTGCTGGTGTAGGGGCCCACACTGGTGGCCCTGCGCCGGGGATCGTGGTCGGTTTTATAGCCGATGTATTCGCCGTACCGGTTGCGGGGGAAAGGCACTCCCAGCTCCACCAGTTTCAAAAAGCACTGGGTGGACAGCGCCGCCTCGCACAAGGCGATGTCCCCGTCCACGCACTGGCCGGAGAACAGCGTCTGGGCCATTTCCCGCACACTGTCGCCGTCCCCGCCGGACAGCGTCAGCTTATAATAGGTCTGCTTGTCGCTGCCTGTGTTGCGGCTGGTGCCCGCCAGACGGTTTTCCGTCACCATCAGGATGTCCCGCTGGCCCAGCTGCCAAAGCCGGTCCGCCGCATTGTAGCCCGCCGCGCCGGTGCCCACCACCGCGGTGTTGCAGCTGTAAAGCCGGGCCGAAAAACCATTTGCCGAAAAACGCTGCTCCTCCATGACGTGCCTCCTCTCTCACAGGCGCTTGATGTGGAAGCCTCCGTCCACATCGATGTAGTTGCCCGTGGTGTACAAAAATTTGTCGCTGCACAAGGCGCTGACCGCGTCGGCCACATCCTGCGGCGTGCCCCAGCGCGCGATGGGGAACAGCCCGTCCCGGATCAGCTTGTCGTACTTTTCCTGCACGGTGCTGGTCATGTCGGTGGCGATGACGCCGGGCCGCACCTCGTGCACCAGAATGCCCTCGCCGGCCAGCCGGTCGGCGTACAGCTTGGTCAGCATGGACACTCCCGCCTTGGACACGCAGTATTCGCCCCGGCTGATGGACGACACCTCGGCGCTGCAGCTGGACACGTTGACGATCACGCCCTTGCGGCCGTTCAGCGGCTCCTGCCCGATCATCTGTTTGGCCACGGCCTGGGTCAGGAACATATTCCCCTTGGTGTTGATGCCCACCACACGGTCAAAGCTCTCCTCGCTCATTTCCAGCAGATCGGCCCGCACCTTGGGCGCCACGCCCGCGTTGTTCACCAGCGCGTCCACCCGGCCGAAGGCATCCAGCGCGGCGCGCAGGATCGCAAGGCGGTCGTCGTGGTTCCCGATGTTGGCCTGCACATAGATGCAGTCGATGCCCTCGGCTTTCAGCGCGTCCAGCGCAGCCTGGTTTTTCTCCAGCGGGCCGGTGGCCACCATCACAATGTTGTATCCGTCCAGACCCAGCTGCCGGGCGATGGCAAAGCCGATGCCCCGGCTGGAGCCTGTCACAATCGCTGTTTTTTTCATACTGTTTCTCCCCTTACGGTTTCACGATCACCTTGATGCTGTTGCTGGCCGGGTCCAGCGCTGTGTCCAGCGCCTGCTGCAGCTGCTCCAGCGGAAAGGTGTGTGTGATGAATTTTTCCAAAGGCAGATCCCGGGCCGCGGCGATGGCGATGGGAAAGTCCCAGCAATAGCCCTGCGCGCCCTGAATATGGATCTCATGTGTGACCAGCCGGCTGGCCGGGAAGGTGATCTGCGGCTGTTCGTAAATGCCCACGACGGTGGCGGTTCCGTTGCGCCGCAGCGTCTGAATGGCCTGCAGAAAACAGCTTTCACGGCCCACGCACTCGAAGCTTTTGTCCACGCCTTTTCCGCCGGTCAGCCGCGCCACTTCCTGCTCCAGGTCCGTGCGGCCGCTGTTGATCGCCACGGTGGCGCCCATCTGCAGAGCCATCTCCAGCCGGCTGTCGGACAGGTCTGCCACAATGACCTGCGCCGCACCGCTGCGCCGGCACATGGCCGCCGTCATCATGCCGATGGCACCCGCCCCCAGGATCAGCACCGTTTCGCCCAGCTGGATCTGCGCGCGGCGCACCGCGTGGGTGGCCACGGACAGCGGCTCGATCAGCGCACCGGTCTCGTAACTCAGATCATCGGGCAGTTCATACACGCAGGCGGCCTTCACCACCACGTAATCCGCCATGGCGCCGTCCCCGTTGCGGTACGTAAAGCTGATGTGCTCACAGTAGCCGTAATCGCCGTGGCGGCAGGCTTCGCACGTGCCGCACACAATGCAGGGCTCCACGGTGACGCGCCGGCCCACGGCGACGTTTTTCACGGCGCTGCCCACGGCCTGCACATCGCCGGCGAACTCGTGCCCGATGGTCACCGGCAAAGGCGCGGACGGATGCCGGCCCCGGGCAATGTGCAGATCACTTCCGCACAGGGCGCTGGCGCGCACCCGCACCAGCACCTCGTCCGGGGCAAGCGCGGTGATATCCCGCTTCAAAAAACGGACTTTAAAGGGTTCATAGACCTCGCCCACCCGGTTGTGAATGGTCTCCACAGGCGCCCCCTCCTTTTCAGGTGCGGTGCTCGCGCACCACAGCTTCGGCATTGTACTGTTTGAACAGCGGCGCGTACAGTGCGCCGTCCTTGATGACGCAGCCCGTGCGGCCGTGGTCGCGCATGATCTGCGTGCACATGCTGCAGGTGACGCAGCACTTCTGGGGGTCCATGGCTCCCTTGGTCATCAAATCGTGGGGCGCGTCAGGATAGGCAAAGCTCTCCCGGCCCAGGCCCACAAAGCTGCAGCTGCCGTCCGCCAGGTTGGCCGCGCCCACATAGGGCAGGAACTGGCGCAGCCAGGTGTAGCCGTTGCCCACCACCGGAATGTCGCCCGCGGCTTTCTGCACCGTGCGCGTAAAGGAGAACAGACGCGCCATGCTCTCCAGCGGATGCTCCTGCGGCGTGGGGATGCCGTAGCTGGATTTATCAAAGGGACGCGTGACCTGCGGATAGATGTAATAGGGGTTGCCGCCGCTGTTGGAAAGCAGGTCCACACCGTTTTCCACCAGCATTTTTACCAGCGCCGCGGGCTCGGTGGGGTCAAATTTCCACATGTCCTCCTTGTCGCAGCCGAACCCGTAGGGATAAGGATGGGCGTCGAACACATTGAACCGGCAGGCTACGATGAAGTCGTCGCCCACGGCTTTGCGCACGGCCTGCACGGTCTGGCGCAAAAAGCGGCTTCGGTTTTCAAAGCTTCCGCCGTACTTGCCCTCACGGGTGTGGCTGGCCAGCAGCTCGCTGAGCAGATAGCGGTGGCAGCTTTTGATGTCCACGCCGTCAAAGCCCACTTCCTTTGCCAGCAAAGCGCTCTGCACATAGCGCTCGGTCAAAGCATCCAGATACTCGTCGGTGACGATGACCTCGTCCCCTTTGCCCAGAATGGGGTCGTGCTGGGGCACCAGCGGCCGGGCGATGTGCCCTTCCGGACGGCTGTACCGGCCCGAATGGGTCAGCTGCAGAATGTTCACGGGGCGATGGTCCGCGCCGTTCTTGTCCGCGGCGGCGGCATTGGTCTTTTTCAGCAGGGCGGCGAATTTGCTGCGGTTGGATGCGGTGAGCATCATCTGCAGCTCATTGGCGCGGCCCTCGGGCACCACGGCGCAGGCCTCCCACCACAGCAGGCCGGCTCCGCCGGAGGCGAAGCGCAGATAGCGGCGCTCCACCAGTTCGCTGGGAGAGCCGTCGGTCTCGGAATCGCACCCCTCCATGGGCAGAACGGCCATGGAGTTGGGCGCCGTGCACCGGCCCACCTTTCTGGGCTGGAACAGGGGGCTCAAATCTTCGGAAAAGGACAAATCCGTCCCCAATTCTTTGGCCTTTGCTCTCACCTCATCCAGTGTTTTAAAGTTGAATTTCTCGTGTGCGGCCATAAACAATGGTCAACCCCTTTCAAAAGTGAGCGGGAGAAACCCCGCAGTTGTTTTGGAACGTGCGAAGCTGCGCTTCGCCCGGAAACCTTCTCAGCGTGTGGAACGGCGTACGATCAGGTCCACTCCCAGCACGCTGTGCACCGGCGGCGGCAACTGGCCGTTCTGTTCCTTGTAGCGGATCTGATGGATCAGATTTTTGGTGGCCACGGCCCCCATCTCGTACAGCGGCTGTGCCACCGTGGACAGCGGCGGTTCCACCATGGAGGAAAGACTGACGTTGTCGAACCCCAGCACCGACACGTCCGCGGGGATCCGAAGTCCCATGTCGTGCAGCGCGTGCATGACCACAAACGCCTTGGGGTCGCTGGCGGCAAACACCGCGGTGGGCGGGTCGGGCAGCGCCATGACCTCCCGGGTCAGGCGGTCGAAGCTCTCCACGCCGCTGGTCTCCCGCAGCACCAGCGCGTCGTCCAGCGGGATGCCCGCGTCTTCCAGCGCCCGGCAATAACCCCGGAAGCGCTCGCGGTAAAAATACAGCTCCTCCCGGCCGCTGGCCAGAGCGATGCGCCGGTGCCCGGCGCCGATCAGATACTGCACCGCATCGTACGCGGCCTTGAAATTGTCCACGGCCACAATGTCCAGCCGGTTCACATCCCGCTCCTCAAAACGGTTCACCAGCACCAGCGGGAACCCCTCGCCGCGCAGCGCGCGGATGTGATCGGCCCGGCCCATGCTGGAACAAACCACAAAGCCGTCGATCCACTGGGTCTTCATTTTATCGATGTACGCCTTTTCCACCGTGTCGTCCTCGTTGGTGTTGCAAAGCACCACCGTGAACCCGCTGCGGCGCGCCACGTCCTCCACGCCCCGCGCCATCTCGGGAAAAAATCGGGTTCTGCATGGACGGTACCATCAGGCAAATGGTGTTGCTTCGCCCGGACTTCAGGCTTTTTGCCAGCACATTGGGCCGGTAGCCCGTCTGCTGCACCGCCTGCAGCACCTTCTGACGGGTGGCCTCGTTCACATAGCCCTTCGCATTGAGCACGCGGGACACCGTGCTGGCCGAAACCCCGGCCTGCCGGGCCACTTCCTTGATATTTGTCATCTCAGCTCTCCTTTTCCGGGGGCGTTTCATCCCGGTCCCAGTAGACCGTGGCGCCGCGGTGCGCGGAGGTGCACTCCTTGCGGTACAGCCGCAGCCAGCCCGTGGCCGGCTTGACCACCGGGGTCCACTGCGCCCGGCGGGCCGCAAACTCCTCCTCGCTGACGTCCACGGTCAGGGTGCGTGCCTCAATATCGATGTGCACCCGGTCACCGTCCCGGATCAGTGCCAGATTGCCGCCCTCATACGCCTCGGGGCTGACATGGCCGATGGCCAGGCCGCCGGTGGCGCCGGAAAAGCGCCCGTCGGACACCAGCGCGATCTGCGTGCCCATGCCCTTGCCCAGCACAGCCGCCATAAACGTTTCCATGTGGGGCATGCCCGGACTTCCCTTGGGGCCCTCGTAGCGAATGATGACCACATCTCCGGCGACGATCTCATCCCGGAGCATGGCGTGCCAGGCTGCGTCCTGGGAATCGTAGCATTTGGCCGGGCCGCTGAACGTCCAGGCCGCAGGGTCCACCGCACTGAACTTGACGATGGCGCTGTCGGTGCCGATGTTGCCGTGCAGCACCGCCAGACCGCCCTGCTGGTGAATGGGGTCCGACACCGGGTGGATCACATCCCGGTTCCGGTTTTCCGCCCGGGCCGCCTTTTCCCCGATGGTTCCGAACATGCCTTTGGAGGCGGTGTCGATCTTTCCGGCGGCGGCCAGCTCTTTGACCACCGCGCCCAAACCGCCCGCGGCCTCAAACTCTTCCATGGTATAGCTGGGATGGTTGGGATAAATGGTGCTGATGACCGGGACCTGCCGGCTGATGGCGTCGAAGGTCTCGGGGCGGATATCGCAGCCCGCCTGCCGGGCAATGGCCGGGATGTGCAGCACACTGTTGGTGCTGCCGCCGGTAGCCATCATGTACCGCACCACATTTTCAAAACTGCTCTGATCGATGATGTCGCTGGGCCGCACCCCGTTTTTCACCGCTTCCATCACTTTGGCCGCGGCCTGCCTTGCCAGCTGGTGCCATTTGGGCGTCTGGCTGCGGGTGCTGGCGTTGTCGTGGGGAGAAAGGCCCAGAATCTCCGCCATGGCGCACATGGTGTTGGCGGTTCCCATAAAGGGGCACGCGCCCGGGGTGGGGCATGCGTTTCGCACAATGGCCTTGTAATCCTCCCGGCTGAGCTTGCCCTCCACATAAGCGGCATAGGCCTGTTTTGTGTGGGTCAGCGTCAGCATGCGGCCCTGATAATGGCCGGCTGCCATGTACCCGCCGGTCAGCATCACCGTGGGGATGTTCACCCGCAAAGCACCCATGATCATGCCGGGCACCACTTTGTCGCAGGTGGCCAGAATCACCATGCCCTCCAGCATGTTCAGCTCGGCCACGGTCTCCACCTCGCTGGAAACCATGTCCCGGGCGGGCAGGGTATACCGGTCGCCCGGCGTGTTGGAGCAAATGCCGTCGCACACGCCGGAGATGGGAAGCTCCAGCGCCAGGCCTCCTGCCCGGTAGATCTCTTCTTTCATCTCGCCGATCACATCTTTGAAGGGATAGTGGCCCGGGTTCATCTCGTTCCAGGAATTGATCAGCCCGATGATGGGGCGCTGCGCATCCTCTTCAGAGATGCCCATGGCATACAGCAATGTGTTGCGGTGGTCCAGCGATTCCTCATTCCATTCACGGATCATGACACAGCCTCCTTCTTGTGCTTCTTTGTTCCGCCCGGCGGTGGACCGAACGCAATTTGTGGTATCGTTTGCAGAAAAAGAACCAGAAAAATGAGTGTGAAAACAGACGAAAAACATCTGCAAGCACACTCCTTATTTAGTTATATAGTACGCTTCCCTTATTTTTGCTGTCAATATCCCGCACTTTCTTTCTCTTTAATGCACAAAACCCCATATGAAAAGGTTTGCAGAAAGACGAATCTCAAAAAAAGAGGAGGCACTTGCCTCCTCTTTTTTCTTATCGATACGCTCTGCGGAACACCTCAGCGCAATCTTCGTCGGTCATCTCGCAGGGGTTGGCCGCGAACAAACCGCCCTGCATGGAGCGCGCGCCTTTGGCAAGCGTCATGCATTCGTCCACGGATACGCCGTAGTCGCTCATCTTCAGGTCCTGCACGCCGCAGGCTTTCTGCAGATCCAGCAGCGCCGTCACAAATTCTTCGGGGCGCACGGCATCTTTCCGGCCCATGGCCCGGGCCATTTTCACGAACTGATCATCGCAGGCATGCTTCTCCAGGAAAAACCGTGCAAAAGCCTCGGAAATCATGATCAGGCCTGCACCGTGCGGAATGTTATAATGATAGGCACTCAGCGAATGCTCCATGCTGTGCTGGGCGGTGGTACTGGTCAACTGCATGGTGATCCCCGCCATAGTGCTGCCGTAAGCCACGTGTTCCCGGGCTTCCAGGTCCTGCCCGTTCGCCACCGCACGGGGCAGATACGCCGTGATGTGCTCAATGGACGACAGCGCAATTGCTTCGCTGAGCACATTCACGCCCCGGGACATCATCACTTCCGTGTGATGGAACAGCGCGTCAAAGCCCTGGTAAGCCGTGTAACGGGGCGGCACCGTGCGCATCAGTTCCGGGTCCACAATGGCCAGCACCGGGGTCAGCCGGGGGGCGCCGAAGCCGATTTTTTCCTGCGTCTGCCGGTTGGAGATGACGCCCCAGCAGTTTACTTCCGAGCCGGTGCCCGCGGTGAGGGTCACGGTGACGATGGGCAGGCCGGGGTTGGGCAGCGTCTTTCCCTTTCCGGTTCCGCCCACCACATAGTCCCACAAATCCCCTTCATTGGTGGCCATGGCGGCAATGGCCACCGAGGAGTCCAGCACCGCACCGCCGCCCAAAGCCAGCAAAAAGTCGCAGCCGTTGTCACGGGCAGCCGCCGCCCCCTCCATGACCATTTCACGAACGGGGTTTTCCATTACTTTGTCAAACAGAACCGTTTCCACACCAGCCTGCGCCAGCTGAGCCAGCGTGCGGTCCAGCGCGCCGCTGACCCTGGCGGATTTTCCGTTGGAGAGAAGCACCAGCGCTTTTTTGCCGGGCAGGTCCTGTTTTCCCAGCAGGTCCAGCGTGCCGCAGCCAAACAAAATGCGGGTGGGGTTATTGAAATCAAACGTCAGATTCATGGAGAAAGCCTTCCTTTCCTGTAGTTCTTCTCCACGATCATAAACCCTGGAGCAAACTCCAAGTCAAGGCTTTTTTCATTCTCCCGTAAAAGGGCCCTGGTTGCTTCCCATTCGTTTTTTGCAAAAGAGCCCGAAACATACACCAAAAAGGAGCTGCTTTTCCAAAAAAGCAGCTCCTTTTTTCATCGAAGCACGTCCCGGGTGCGCCATGCGCCCTGCCGGAAACGAAGGAAGAACAGCAGCGCGCGGAAACCCCAGTCCAAAAAGATGGCCATCCACACGCCCAAAACGCCCAGGCCAAACCCCTGCGCCAAGACGTAGCTGCCGCCGATGCGGAACACCCACATGCTGGCAATGCTGACCTTCATGGTAAAGGCCACATCTCCCGCGCCGCGCAAAGCGCTGGGCAGGCAGAAGCTGGGCGTCCACAGCAGCGCTGCAAACACACAGTGCCAGTGCATCAGCTGCACCGTGGCCGCCTGAGTGGGGCCGGAGAGATTGTACAGCCCGACCACCGGATCAAGGCAGAGCCAAACAGCCGCGTTCAGAACCGCCATGGACAAAAACGCGGCTTTCAGAAGGCGTTTGGTATCCAGCGCCGCTTCATCCGGACGCCGGGCGCCCATACAGCGGCCCACCACCGACAACAGTGCCAGACTGATGGCGCTTCCCGGAATGGTTGCGATGCAGGCGATGTTTCCGGCCGCGGCATTGGCCGCGATGGCCACGGTGCCGAACCCGGCAACCAGACGCTGCACCAGCAGTTTGCCGATTTGAAACATGCCGTTTTCAATGCCGCTGGGCACGCCGATGCGCAAAATGGCCGCCACGGTTCTGGCCTGCGGTCTGCACGCCAGGCCCGTTCGCAGGGAAAAAGGCGTGTGCCGATGCCACAGAAACGCAAAAATAACCACGGCAGCCACCGCGCGGGCGACCAGCGACGCAACAGCCGCGCCCGCCGCGCCCATGCCCCGGCCGTAAATCAGCCAGGCATTGCCTGCCACGTTGATGCCGTTCATCAAAACAGCGACCCACAGCGAGACCCCGGTGGCGCCGATGCTGCGCAAAAGCGCCGCCCCGGCGTTGTAAATACCCAAAAACGGAAAACTGAAGGAAATGATGGTGAAATAGGCCAGCGCCTGACGCATCACTTCCTCTTCCACACCACCGAACAGGCCCCGCAAAAGCGGTTCCCGAAACCAGAGACCTGCGGCGGCCATGACCACCGCCACACCGCCGGTGATCCAAACCAGATGCCCGGCGGCCCGGCCGGCGCTGTCCGCGTCGCCCCGGCCCAGGTGCTGGCTGACCACCACCGCGCCGCCGGTGCACAGCGCGGCAAACACCTGCAAAAGCAGAAAGGAAATGGAATCGGACAGCGCCACGCCGCTCATGGCGGCCTCGCCGCAATAGGCAACCATCACCGTGTCCGCCATGCCCACGGTCACAGCAAGAATCTGTTCGCCGATCAGCGGCCAGACCAGACGGTTCAGCTCACGCCTTGTAAACAACATGGTTCAGCCCTTCTTATCCCAGCATTTTCTCCAGCAGCGGCACCAGATTCTGCGCCAAAACGTAAAAGCCCAAATCGGTCAAGTGGCTTCCGTCCACGGTGGCTTCCGCGCCCGCCGCCCCCAGCAGGGCCCGACCGTCCGCAAAGAAGATCTGCCGGTCTCCCGCGGCACGGCGCTTTTCCACCTCCTGGTGCTGAACAGCGGCATTCTTCTCCGCTTCGGCGGCAATGGTGCCGTTCCAGAGCGAGGCCGGACGTGCGGTTGCGGACAGCACCAGCACCGGCAGCTGCGGCGCGTAGGCCCGCACCGCGTCCAGAAAGCGGGGCAAATTCTGTTCCAGCAGTCCTTCGGGCGCGGCATTGGCCTCAATGTCCACCACCAGCGCCCCCAGATCCGGCAGCGCGCAGATGGCCCCCGCCAGATCCGGCATTCCCACGCCGTTGCCGGAAAAACCCAGATTGTAACAGGGTGCATCCAACATCCGGCTCAGCAGGGCCGGATAGGCCATGCCCGGATGACTGGCACACCCGCCCTGTGTGATGGATGTGCCGTAAAACGCCACGCCCCGGCGGGAAAATGCCGGCGGAGGCTGCAGCTGCGCCCCCGGGGCAAGCCCCACTTCCACGCTCTGCACACCGATGTACAGCGGCAGGTGAATGCGCACCTGTGTGTGCGGCACAAGGTGTTCCGCCAGCCTGCAGCAGAAGCTTCGGTCCGCCACCGGAAATTTTGTCACCCCGGCAAAGGCCCAATCCCCGCCGGGCACACGGACGTAACAGTCGCATCCGCATTGGGCGGCGGCAGTCATATGACTCATATAGGGCGGCGCATCCACCTGCGCGCGCACCCATACCTCCGGGCTGTCGGTCACAAAGTCCAGCGAGGCGCCCGCCGTGTGCCGCGCCAGTTCCACCAGTGCGGGACGTTTGTCCCGCAGCACCGGCAACAGTGCTTCCGGCAGACGGTTCCAAGAATTCTCCGCCTCAAAAAAGCCCAGGCCGCGCACCTGAATGGGTGCATGGGGCACGTCCAGCCAGACACACCCCTCTCCGTCTCCGCGGGCCGAGGCCATGTTTTTGTCAAATTTTGCGGCATCTGCCATGTCGGCTCCTCCTTATCGCAGCATCTCCCGGGCCAGCAGCGCCGCGCCCATGGCCGCGTCCTGCCGGGGAAGCACCGCAGTCAGGCCCGGTTCCAGCCGGGTCAGCTCTTGGGACAGGCACTGGCGCAAAAACGCATCGTTGACCAGTGCACTGCCCGCCAGCGCCAGCTCGGCCTGCTCCAGCTTCAGCCGGCGGGCGACCGCCTCTGCCAGACGGGCCAGTTCCCGGGCGGCACGGCGGTAAATGGCCAGTGCGGCCGCGTCGTCCGCAGCAGCCGCCTGCGGCAAAAGCCGGGCCAGCGCCGCAATGTCCCGCTTGGTGCATTCCGGCGCATACACAAAGGCAACAATGCCGGCCGCGTCCTGCACGTTCAGCGTTTCACAGACCTGCTTCGTCAGGCAGGTTTCGGGGCCACGGCCGTCCCAGGCTTCGATCACCGCCCGCAGCACGTCCCGCCCCATGGCGTAACCGCTGCCCTCGTCATCGATCAGATGCCCGAAGCCGCCGGAGCGCGCCTCGCGCCCGTCGGCAGTGCGCCCGGCACAAATGGAGCCGGTGCCCGCAATGAGGATCAGCCCTTCCGGCCGGCCCAGCGCGCCCGCCAAAGCCGCCATGTGGTCCCCGGTCACCTGAACCGGCCCCGCATAGCCCGCTTCCTGCGCGCCTGCGCGCAGAACCTGCGCCGCAGCGGGATTGCTGACCCCGGCCGCCGCAATGCACACAGCGGCCGGCGGGCCGCCTGCCTGGCGCCCGGCCTGTTGCAGAATGTCCCGCACCACCGCCCGCACCCGGTCCGGTGTTTCACTGTTCAGATTCAGCGCGCCGCCGCCCACCCGGAACAGCGGTCTGCCCTCTGCGTTCATGGCCTGCGCCAGCGTTTTGGTTCCGCCGCCGTCCAGGCCCAGCACATACAGGCCCATGGTCCTGCCTCCTTTATAAACCGTTCAAACTTCCCGGAGCATCCGCTCCGCGAAGCACCTGTTCCACCGCGTCAAAGGACAGGGGCGTGTACTCAAACGCCGCCAGCTTCCAGGCTTTTTCGGAAAGCGCGGGCAAATCGTAGGGATTGCGCAGCGCCACGGCAATCACCTTGCGCCCGGCCTCGCACAATGCGTTCACCAGTGCCAGCTGCCCCCGGTTCAGGTGGGCGTTGTAAGTCCCGGCCACCACGGTCTGGCCCGGCCGGGTCGCCTGCAGCACCGCCTGAATGTCCGCTTCAGCGGGCTGCACCGGCGTCACTTGAAAGGCCGCGCCGAAGCGCCCGGCCAGCGTCTGCGCGAAGGTGTTTCCGTCATCCGGCGCGCTGGAAGCAAAGGTGGCCCGGTAAGCGGGGCACCCCACAAAGAACGCATGTTCATCCACCGGCGGCAGCACCCCGTTTTCATCCAGCCGGGTCATGGCCTGTTCCATGATGTGCCGGGCGGCTTTGCGGTGAAGCGCACAGCCCACTTCCTCCCAGGAGGCGGCAGCGCCGGCAAAACGCTGTTTCGCCGCCAGCACATGGGCCACGGCCTCATCCACCCGTGCCATCGGCAGCGAACCGTCCATGACCGCCTCATAGGCCAGGTCCAGCGCCCGCAGCGCCAGCGCGGGCGTATGGGAAATACACGCCAGGTCCAGGCCTGCTTTCAGCGCAGCCACAAAGCCCTCGGGCGTGCCGTAATGATCCTGAATGGCGCCCATCTCCAGGCAGTCGGACACGATCAGACCCGTAAAGCCCAGTTTTTCCCGCAGAAGCCCCTGCAAAATGGCCGGGGACATGCTGGCGGGCAGATTCTCTTTTTCCAGCGCCGGGAACAGGATGTGTGCCGCCATGATGGCGGGCACGCCCTGTGCGATGGCACGGCGGTAGGGCACCAGCTCGCAGTCCATCAGCTCATCCAGTGACTTTTCCACCCGCGGCAGACCCAGATGGCTGTCCACGCTGGTGTCGCCGTGACCGGGAAAGTGTTTTGCCACAGGCAGGATCCCGGCTTCCACATGGCCCCGAATGCACGCCAGCGCAAAGTCGGACGCCGGCCCGGGCTCACTGCCGTAGGCCCGGACCCCGATCACCGGGTTCTGGGCGTTGGTGTTCACATCCATCACGGGCGCAAGATTGCAGTTCATGCCCAGAGCGGCCAGCTCCCGGCCCGTGTACAGCGCCGCCTTGCGGGCGTTTTCCACATCGCCCGTGGCCGCGATGGCCATGGCCGACGGAAAGGACACCGCGTCTGCGGTGAGGCGCGCCACCACGCCGCCCTCCTGGTCAATGCTGAGGATGGGCGGCACACCGGTGGCGTCCTGTACCCGGCGGCGCAGTTCCTCGCACAGACGCGCCGTCTGTGCGGCGGACTCCAGATTGTGGGCAAACAGCACAATGTTGCCCGCTTTGTATTCTTCTATCAGGCGCAGCGCTTCGGGGCCCGGCGTGAGGCCGGGAAACCCGAACATGATGAGCTGGCCCAGTTTTTCTCGCAGCGTCATGAACAGCATCCTTTCATTCATACAGATGGCTGGCGCGTTTTTCCCGGGCGAAGGCGGCCTCCTCGGCCGCGTACTGCTCCAGGATCTCCGCCAGAGGCACCTTCCGGTACAGCTGGTCGTCCCCGCCCAACAGCTTGATGTGGGGCTGCGTGGCCGGAGGAAGCACCGTGCGCCAGGCAAAGTCCTGCGGCCAGCGCTTTTCCACTTCATACAGCAGTTCCAGCGCCGTGCGCACCGGACGCAGCGACCGGGCGTCGGTGACATGCAGCTGCACGCCGCCGCACAGCTGCCCCGCATTTTTCTGCAGGGAAGGAGTAAACCACTGGGGCCGGAACAGCACGCCCGGCAGCGCCTTTTGGTTCATGGCCGCCGCCAGCGCGGCCGGATCGTCGATGTACGGTGCGCCGATCAGTTCCAGCGGCGCCGCAGTGCCGCGCCCTTCGGAGAGGTTCGTCCCTTCAAACAGGCAGGTGCCGGCATACAAAAGCGCCGCCTCGAACCGCGGCAGGTTGGGTGAGGGCATCACCCACAAAAGGCCGGTGTCCGGCCAGAGCATCTCCCGCCGCCAGCCCGCACAGGGCACCACGGTCAGCTGCGCGCCCAGCGTTTGGTTGGCCATGCGGGCGAATTCGCCGATGGTCAGCCCGTAGCGCATACACAGCGGGTAGCCGCCCACAAAGGAGGTGTACTCCGGCTTCACCCGGTTGCCCTCCACCACATTTCCTCCCAGGGGGTTTGGGCGGTCCAGCACGACCACCGGTTTTCCGGCCCGGGCGCAGTCTTCCAGCGCGTACAGCAGACTGTAGATGTATGTATAATACCGGCTGCCCACGTCCTGAATATCATACACCAGAACGTCGAACGCATCCAGCATTTCCTCGGTCAGCCGCTTGGAATCCTTTCGGTAGAGGCTGTACACCGGCAGGCCCGTGGCCCTGTCCCGGGTGGTGGCGATCTCCGCGCCGGGCGCCTGATCGCCCCGCACGCCGTGCTCCGGCCCGAACAGAGCCGTCAGGCGGAACCGGCTGTTCAGCAGATCCACCGTGGACCGGAACCGGGTGTCCAGCCCGGTGGGGTTGGTCAAAAGGCCGACACGCCTGTTTTTCAGCAGATCGTCGTAGCGTCCGCTCTCCCACAACACGTCAATTCCGTAACCGACCATTGTCTTTCTCCCCTTTTACAGCGTGGTCACCAGGCGGTGATTTTCGTCCGGGATCATGAAGCATTCCGCCCGGCCGGTGCGCGCCTCAATGCCGCGCACACGGCTGAGGGCGTCGTAATACTCCATGTAGGGAAAGCTTTTGCTGTGCACAGCGAACCAGTGAGCCGTGATCGCTTCTTTCCACAGCTCGTATCCCTCGGTCACATCCAGATACACATAGGGCTGGAAGCCCACCGCGTCCTCCCAGTTTTCCGCAAAATACAGCGTTCGGGCGAAATGGGCGGGAAGTTCCCGCTCAAACCCGGCAATTCCCGCGTAAAAGCGCGCGTCTTCCACAATGCGGTGGCATGCCGCGTGGTCCTTGTGCATGCTGTTTTTGTGATGGGTGATGAGAATATCCGGCTTGACTGCGCGGATGATGTCGCACACTTCAAACCGCACTGCGTCGTCGTCCGGCAAAAGGCCGTCGGCGTGATCCAGCACATAGGCGCGGCCGCCCAGTTTCTGCGCGAAGGTCTCGGCCTCGCTCACTTTTTTGGCCCGGTATTCGGCCACATCCGCGCCCGCGGGCGCGCCTTTTTCCCCGGCGGTCAGGGCCAGCGTGGCCACCGTTCCGCCCTGTTTCGCACAGGCGGCCAGCAGCATGCCGGCGGTCAGTTCCATGTCACCAATGTGGGCGCCGATAGCCAGAATGGTATGTTTTGTCTCCATACAGTGTCTCCTCTTTTCTCAAAGCGCTTTGCGCAGAATGCCGAACGTGCGTACGACCTCAAAGCCCGCGCGCTGGTAAATGTGCCGGGCGGGATTTTTCTCGCCGGTGAACAGGGACATATACTGGGCTCCGGCGGCCTGCTCCGCCTCACACAGGCGATAAAACAACAGCGTTCCCAACCCGCGCCCCTCGTGGGCGGGCGCCACGCCGATGCCTGTAAAATAGCCGCGGCCGCCCGGTTCCGGATACACCGGGCCCGCAAAGCCCACCACGCTTCGGCCGCACAGCGCCGCCAGAAACGGCGTTCCGTCCGCCGCACAGGCGGAGATTTCTCTCTCCCACTCGGAATTTCCAAGGGTTTTGAGCAGTCCCTCCAGGTCGGTGTGGACCGCCGGGTCATACAGCTGAATCCAATAATTCTGTTCTGCCAGCGCATTCTGTTTTTCCTGCAGTGCAGCGGGCAGGCGGAAATCCCCCAGCTTCAAATACATGGCGCACTCCCGCGCGCGCTCGTCGTAACCGCGTGCGCGCATGCGCCCATACCATCTCGGGCGGGGTGCTGAACGTGGGCGGGCATTCACTTGCGTCCAAAACGCCCAAACGGCCCGAAGTTCCTGCCCCCACATAAATCATCCGTCCGCCCCGGCTCAGCGCCTCATACAGCAGATCCACCGCACGGGCAATCTCGCTCAGCTGCGTGGCCACCGCCTTCGGTACTTCCATATCCTGCCGGTTCATCAGCGTAACCATCTCCAGCGTGGTGCACAGATCGATGTCTTTTGTCTCCTGATTTCGTTTTTCCGTGCCAAGCTTGGACAGATATTGATTCATGATCGGCTCCTCCTTACGAGAACGGTCCGAGGGCACTTTCCACAAAAGTTTTGCCCTTTTCCGTTCGTTGCAAGTTCAGAATAACGGTTTTGCTCCAAATTGTCAATAAATTATGAAAAAATATTTTATTTTTAAATTTATTTTTGTTGTTTTGCTTCAAAAACAACTTTCCTCTTTGGCATTTTTGCACAAGAGAACGATTACAGCTCAAAAAATAACATATTTACGTAAAAAATAAAAGAGGTCGTATCAAAACGACCTCTTTTTCTTCTCTTTTCCGCGAATTATTCCCTGTGGCGGGAGGACAGCGCATCGTGGGTGCGCTCCAGATACTCCTTGATCTCATCGTACTGAGCGCTTGCCACGCCGGAAAACAGGATGTCCACCAGATTGAGCATGGCAATGCGGCTGCCCATGGCCCCGCTGCGAAACGTAACTTCCGGAGTGGAAATGCGCAGCACCACATCCGCGCCCAATGCCAGCGGGCTTTTGCTGTAGCGTGTCAAAGCAATGCTTTTGGCGCCGGCGGCGCGCACCAGTTCCAGCGCATCCAGAATTTCCGCGGTGGTGCCGGAATTGGACACCAGAACCGCCACATCCCAGGACTTCAGCAGCGCGGCGGCGGTCTGCATGCTGTGACCGTCCACAAACGCCTGACAACGCTTGTTAATGCGCATGAATTTCTGCTGCGCGTCCGCGCACACAATGCCGGATGCACCCAGTCCGTACCAGTCGATACGGGGCGCCGCGCACAGCAGCATCACCGCCCGCGCCATCTGTTCCTTGTCCAAAACGCTCAATGTTTCTTCGATGGAACGTCGGTTATTAAAAGATACGTTTTCAATGATCGTGGCCAGGTCGTCCCCCGGCCGAATGTCGGTATACCGGCGTTCCTCGGCAACGCTCTCATCCGAGCCCAGCGCTGCCGACAGGCTGAGAATAAAATCCCGATAACCCCGGTAGCCCAGCGTTTTACAAAAGCGCAGCACAGACGCTTCACTGGTGCGGCTGTTGTGTGCCAGCTGCTTGATGGACATGGATTTCACCGTGGCCAGCCGCGGCTCCACATATTCCGCCACGGTTTTTTCCACCCTTGTCATCGTAGGTTTTGCATCTCGAATCCGGATCTCGACGCTGTTGCTCTGTGCCATATGCGCTTCCTCCTCCCCGCCCGCCTTCCGGGCCGGGCCAATTATGACAGTTTTTTTCAGCATACATAATTTTTTCGAAAAAAACAAGCCCTGTTCCCTTTTTTGGTTTATAGAAAGCTTCCGGAAAGAAAAAACTGCTGTTTTGCACAAGTTTTGAAAATATTTTTTATAAATCTTTGATGTATTGCATTTTTATTTCACACATGCTAGCATACCAATAGATCAATGAGAAAGCAGAGGGTGCATCATGGACCTGATTCAACTGGAATTCTACGCGCACAGTCTGGGCGGCGCTGCCCGCGTAAACGTACTGTTGCCCTCGCCCTCGCCGGAACGGCTGGAAGCGCAAGGTCCGGCCGCCGTATACGCGCAGGAAGCCGGGCGAAAATGGCCGACACTGCTGCTTTTGCACGGTATGCAGGGCAACGAAAGCGCATGGCTGCGCCATTCGATGGTGGAACAATCCGCCGCGCAGGCCGGGGTGGCGGTGGTGATGCCCGGTCTTTTGAACAGCTACGGGTTTGATCTTGGGTTTGATCTGTCCTTTGAACAATATCTGCGCACGGAGCTTCCGGCCTTTCTGGCCAGCCGCCTTCCGCTGGATCTGTCCCCGGCTCAGTACACCGTGGCGGGACTGTCCATGGGCGGTTTTGCCGCTTTGCGGCTGGCAGCGCTGGACCCGGGCTGCTACGCTGCCGCCGGCAGCTTTTCCGGGGCGGTGGAACCCTGGGGCGTGGTGCAGCGCCGGGGCGAAAAGGCCGCGGGAGCGGTTTTGGCACACACCGACGCTTTGGACGGTCTGCGCGGCACGCAGCCTGTCTATCTGGCGTGCGGCCAGCAGGACGCACTGGTGCTGGACATGAACCGCCGCCTTCACCAGCGCCTGGAAAGCGCCGGCATCCCGCACACCTATGAAGAATGGTCCGGAGGCCATGAATGGACTTTTTGGGATACTGCCCTGCGCCGCTTTCTGACCTGGCGTGCGCAGCATCTGTCCCCTTGCAGCGAAAGGAAGGAATTGCAATGAACGAACGGCCCAATATTGTATTGATTGTGACCGATGAAATGCGGGGCGACTGCATGGGCGTCGCCGGACATCCGGACGTGAAGACGCCTTATCTGGACTCTCTGGCGGACATGGGCGTCTATTATCCCAACGCCTACTCCCCTTGCCCCAGCTGTGTACCGGCGCGGGCAGTGCTTCACACAGGGCTTTCTCCCCGGCACACCGGCCGGGTGGGATACCAGGATTGTGTGGAGTGGAACTATGGCTGCACCATGGCGGGCGAACTGACGCGGCAGGGGTACCAGACGCACTGTGTGGGCAAGATGCACGTGTATCCGGCCCGCAACAGCATGGGCTTTTCCAGTGTGGAACTGCACGACGGATACCTGCACTACGGCCGGTTCCCCGGGGTGGATTACCACGAAAACCAGCAGATCTCAGACGATTATTTTTACTGGCTGAAAAACGAAAAGGGCATCGCATGTGATGTGACAGACTCCGGCGTGGAGTGCAACAGCTGGGTGGCCCGGCCCTGGCCCTACGAGGAGGCGCTGCATCCCACAAACTGGGTGGCCAGCCGCAGCATTGACTTCCTGCGCCGCCGCGACCCGCGCAAACCGTTTTTCCTGATGGTGAGCTTTGTGCGGCCCCATGCGCCCTACGACGCGCCCCAGTGCTATTTTGACATGTACCGTGACCGTGCCCTGCGCGCTCCGGCCAGGGGCGACTGGGACCGTGAGGACTGGCTGCAGCGGTACGGGCGGCGCTACAACGCAGCCACCGGGCCATCCGACCCGGAGCTGATCCGCCAGCAGCAGATCGGTTATTATGCCTGCATCACCCACATGGACCATCAGATCGGACGGATCTGGATGTCACTGGTGGAACACGGGCTGCGGGACAACACGGTGATCCTGTTCACCAGCGACCACGGCGAAATGCTCAGCGACCATTGCTGGTGCCACAAATCGCTGCCCTATCAGGGCAGCGTCCGAGTGCCGATGCTGGTAGCCGGCCCGGAGAAATACATTGGTCCCGCGGGCCGCACAGACCTGTCGCTGGTGGGTCTGCAGGACGCAATGCCCACCGTTCTGAAATTGGCAGACGCGCCGGTCCCGGCTCATCTGGACGGCGAGAACGCACTGGAAGGCACAAAGCGCACCTGGCTGCACGGAGAGCATGTATTCCGCTTTGAAAACCGCTCCAATCAGTTCATTGTTACCAAAACCGACAAATACGTGTGGTTCTCTCAGACCGGGGAAGAGCAGTATTTTGACCTGGAAAACGACCCCCAGGAAACCCACAATGCCATTGAAGACCCCGCGCATCAGGCGCGAATCGCCCAGCTGCGGGGCTACCTGATCGAAGCTTTGAAAGACTCTGAGGAGGGTTATTCCGACGGCGAACACCTGATCGTGGGGCGCCCGCCGCAGGAGTGCCTGTCCAACGCCACCGCGGAAAACGTTTAAAAACAAAGAGCAGGAAAGTGGGGGGGGGGGGGGGGGGGGGGGGGGGGGGGGGGGGGGGGGGGGGGGGG
>NZ_JBBMFA010000065.1:0-26267 GCF_040096265.1 Ruthenibacterium intestinale | reverse complement strand
TCCACAGTATCTCCAACAGTATAGCATATAGACCTTGGAGAGGGTCTATAAACACTACTACTTTATAATACGAGGAGATTTTTATGCTCACCTCTTACAATCTGAAAATGCCTCACGCCGTATACGGCGGAGAGAACGCCATGGACAACATCACCGCCATTCTGCGCACCTGCGGCGCTCGCCGGGTGGCCCTGTTCACCGACAAAGGCATTGAACAATGCGGGCTGTTCGCCCTGCCCGAAGCCGCCGTCCAGGCCGCTGGCATTCCCTACGATGTGTTGGATGATCTTCCCGCCGAACCCAGTTACACCGACGTGCAGAACATGGTGGACCAGTTCAAGCACAGCGGCGCCGATTTCATTGTGGCCTGTGGCGGCGGCAGCGTAATGGACGCAGCCAAGCTGGCCAGCGTGCTGGTCACCGATGAGTACGGCGTCAAGGAGCTGCTGGATCAGCCGGGCCGCGCCAAAAAATGTGTGCCCATCCTTCTGATTCCCACTACCGCCGGCACAGGGGCCGAAGTTACGCCCAACGCCATTGTGGCCGTGCCCGAGCGCGCGCTGAAAGTAGGCATTGTCAATGAAAATATGATCGCCGATTACGTCATTCTGGACGCGCGGATGATTAAAAATCTTCCCCGCTCCATTGCGGCGGCCACCGGTGTGGACGCTTTGGCCCACTGCATCGAATGTTTTACTTCCAACAAGGCCAATCCCTTCAGCGATCTCTATGCTCTGGAAGGCCTGGACCTGATTTTGAACAACATCGAAAAAGCCTGCGACGACCCCGAAGCCATGGAAGAGAAAAACCGCATGCAGATCGCCGCTTACTACGGCGGCCTCGCCATTACTGCGTCAGGCACCACGGCTGTTCATGCGCTGAGCTATCCGCTGGGCGGCAAATACCACATCGCCCACGGCGTTTCCAACGCGATTCTTCTGGCGCCGGTGATGCGCTTCAATGAGCCCGCCTGCCGGGAACGGTTTGCTCTGGTGTACGACCGCTGCTGCCACGACGGCAGCGCCCTGAAGACTGCCGAGGAAAAATCGGCCTGGGTCATTGCGCGGCTGGAGCACATTGTACGCCATCTGGACATTCCCACCAGCCTGGAGAGCTTCGGCGTTCCGGCCGGAGATCTGGAAGCTCTGGTAGAGGCCGGCATGCAGGTGCAGCGCCTGCTGGTAAACAATCCGCGGCCTGTCACCGCCGATGATGCACGGGCGCTGTACCGTCAGATTTTGTGAGGAGGAACCCATCATGAAACAAGTTGAAATCAAAGGCATCATCCCCCCGATCCTCACGCCCATGAACCCCGATGAAACAGTCAATACCACCGAGCTGCGTGCGCAGGTGGACCGCATGATTGAAAACGGCTGCCACGCCCTGTTTCCCTTCGGCACCAACGGCGAAGGATATATTCTCACCGCAGCGGAAAAACAGCTGGTACTGGAGACCGTGATCGAACAAGCGGCCGGCCGGGTGCCGGTATACGCTGGAACGGGCTGCATCTCCACCCGTGAGACCATCGAGCAGAGCCGCATGGCGCAGCGTGCCGGAGCCGACGTTCTGTCCATCATTACACCCAGTTTCGCAGCGGCCAGCCAGGAGGAGTTGTACCGCCATTACGCGACCGTAGCCGAGGCGGTGGACCTGCCCATTGTTTTGTACAACATTCCCGCCCGCACCGGCAACGCCCTGGCACCTGCCACGGTGGCGCGGCTTGCCCAGATCGAAAACATTGTGGGAGCCAAGGACTCCAGCGGCAACTTTGCCAACCTTCTGGCCTACATCGACGCGGGCAAAACAAAAACCAACGGCCGTTTCAGCGTGCTGTCCGGCAACGATCAGCTGATCATCTGGACGCTGCTGGCGGGCGGCACCGGCGGTATTGCGGGCTGCGCCAACGTCTATCCCCACACGATGGCGTCCATCTACAATCTGTTTGTGCAGGGCAAAGTGGACGAGGCCATCGCGGCCAATGCCAGCATCGCTTCTTTCCGCGCCTGTTTCAAATACGGCAACCCCAACACCATTGTAAAAACAGCTGTGGCCCTGCTGGGCTACAACGTGGGCCCCTGCCGCGCTCCCTTCAACTATGTGCCGGAAGAGGGCATCGAGGCGCTGAAAAAAGTTCTGGCGGAGAACGCAGAAAAAGGAATGCACTGATTGGGAAAGGCGGAGCAACATGAATCAGAAACCCATCATCGGAATCACCATGGGCGACCCTGCGGGCAACGGCCCTGAAATCACTGTAAAGGCACTGGCCCACGCGGAGCTGTACGACCGGTGCCGGCCCATCGTCGTGGGAGACGCAAAAATGATCGAGCAGGCCGCAGGCTTTGTCGGTCGGCCGGACATGCGCGTACACCGCTGCCAGAAGGTAGCCGGCGCACAGTTCACACCCGGTGTGATCGACGTGCTTCACCTGGACCTGATCCGGGACCCCGCCCGCTTTGCCATCGGCCAGGTCAGCATTGAGGGTGGAAACGCCGCCTTCCAGTGCGTTCGCAAAGTCATTGAACTGGCCATGGCCGGCGAGGTGGACGCCACGTGCACCAATGCGCTGAACAAAGAGGCCATGAACAAGGCCCTTGAGGCGGCCGGCGGCGCCAACTCGGACGGGTACACACACTTTGACGGACACACCGAGATCTACGCCACTTACACACACACCAAAAAATACACCATGATGCTGGCCCATCACGACTTGCGGGTGGTACACGTTTCCACCCACTGCTCGTTGCGGGAAGCCTGTGACCGGGTCAAAAAAGCCCGGGTGCTGGAAGTGATCGAAATTGCTCACAAAGCCTGCCGGGACATGGGCATTGCATCGCCCCGGGTAGCGGTGGCCGGGCTGAACCCCCACTGCGGCGAAAACGGGTTGTTCGGCACCGAGGAGATTGAAGAGATCAAACCCGCCATTGAGGCGGCCCGCGCCGAAGGAATCGACGCCATCGGCCCCTGTCCGCCGGACAGCGTGTTTTCGGAAGCACTGGGCGGATGGTACGACATCGTGGTGTGCATGTACCACGACCAGGGACACATTCCTCTGAAAACCGTGGGCTTTGTCTACGATCGGGAGGCCAAAAGCTGGAAGGCAGTGGAGGGCGTGAACGTCACGCTGGGCCTGCCCATCATTCGAACCAGCGTGGACCACGGAACCGGCTTTGCCCTGGCGGGCAAAGGCACCAGCAACGAACTGAGCCTGGTGAACGCCATTGATTACGCGGTGCGCATGGCACTGGGAAGCGCGCCTCAAAACGAATCCGAAAAATAAGGGAGGAGAACATCTTGTACATTCCACCGAAAGTCAAACCCCTGTGCCCGCCGGAACAGCCGCCCCGCTTTGAAGATGTGGTCTATGCCGAAACTACGCTGGACAACGGTGAAGCCTACACCCTGCGCCTGGACATTTATCAGGATGCACATCAGACCGAACCCGGCCCCTGCATCGTCTACTATTTCGGCGGCGGCTGGATGTGGGGCGAGTACAAGCAGAAAACCCAGAAAGCCGTTTACTGCCGTGACCTTGTGCGGCTGACCAAACAGGGCTACACCATCGTGTGCCCGGACTATCGTCTGGTGAGCCAGGCCGTTTTCCCTGCATGCATTCATGACAGCAAAGCGGTGATCCGCTTTTTGAAAGCCCATGCCGCGCAGTATCACATCGATCCCCAGCGCATCGGCGTACTGGGCAATTCTGCCGGGGCGCACCTGGCTGCCATGGTGGCCATGAGCGCTGGACACCCCGAACTGGAAGGAACCGTGGGCGGAAACCTGGACCAGTCCAGTTCCGTGCGGGCTGCGTGCCTGTTCTACACCCCGGCCGATCTGGAGCAGTCCCTGCGGGAAGCTGCCGCCAACCTGACCGGCGAACCCAAGGACCTGACCGGCACCGAGATCGAAAACGTGGGCAACGACAAGGCGGGCATTGTGCCTGCGCTGATCGTGGGTTATACCGGGCCGGGCCGCACCATGCAGTCTCTGGCATCCGTGCTGGAGCGCGGCGACCCCACCGATCCCGACTGGCATTTCATTGAACTGACGCGCCAGTGCAGCCCCATTCATTATGCCTCTGCGGACAACCCGCCCATCTGCCTGTTCCACGGCGGCCGGGACCCCATCGTTCCCCTGTCTCAGAGCGAAGCGCTTTACAAAGCGTTGCTGGCCGCGGGTGCGGATGCGACCTTTGTCTCCTATTCCTTCGGCGGACACGGCCCCTCTCTGGGCGAGCAGGTGGACCAGTTCGCTTACCGGTTCCTGACGGACCGGCTGTAACCGTGTATCTTCCGGATGTACTGCGCTGTGGGCGCTGACATAAAATGAGAGAGGAGTTTTTCGCATGACCATCCAAATGACTATCGCTTTGGCAATCGTCGTTCTCATGATCGTCATGATCATGTCCGACAAATTTTCCTTTGGCGCACCGCCGCTCGTCGCGTGCTGCCTGATGGTACTTACGGGCGTTTCCACCATTGAACGCGCTTTTTGCGGCTTTGTCGACTCCAACGTCATCATGATCGCCGGCTTTATGGCGGTGATGGCCGGCCTGCAGAAGACCAGCCTGATGAGCCGGATCAAATCCCTGCTTTCCGATCTGGCCGGCAAGGGCGGTTTCAAGGCATACGTACTGCTTCTGATTGTTGTTATGCTGGGCGCCAGCGTAATGGGCAACACCACCGGTTATTACATGCTGGTTCTGACCATTGTGGCTTCCATCCCCTACAACAAAAACCTGCCCAACTCCAAGCTGCTGATGCCGCTGGGCTTCGCCACCGGCCGCGCTCTGATCCCGGTCAGCGTCGCATTCTTCATGGGACTGGCCAGCTCCCTGCTGGAAAGCTCCAACTATGAAAACACCATTTCCATGGCGCAGTTCTCCATTATGATGTTCATCATGTCCGTCGGCTACCTGCTCTGGGCGCTGATCGCCTATCGCTTTTTGCCGGATCACGACGTGTCTCAGGGTGCCAACTCCATCTCTGAGAACGAAGAAAGTGCCGCTCCCGCATTGCCCAAATGGAAAGAGTACTGCACCTACGGCGCGTTCCTGGTATCCGTGGCCGCCATGTTCCTGCTGGACACCCTGGGCCAGGCCGGCTATATCCTGCCCTGCCTTGCCACCGCGTTCCTGTGCCTGATCGGCGTGTTCAACTTCAAGGAAGTGCGCGCCAACGTCTTCTCTCCGCTGATTCTGATGATGGCCAGCGTCATCGGCGTCGCAGGTGCTCTGGCTGACACCGGCTTCACCGCCATGGTGGGCGAGGCGGTCGCCAACGCCATGGGCGGCAACGTCAACCCCTTTGTTCTGGTGCTGGTGTTCTGCCTGCTGACCAGCGCATGCGCCACTTTGACCGGCGCCAGCATCGGCGCACTGTTCATCTTTGCGCCCATCGGCATCGCCACCTGCATGAGCCTGGGCCTGAATCCCACCGGCCTGGCAGCTGCCATGACCGCGGCGGCCTGGGGCGGCGGCTTCCTGCCCATCGACGGCCTGCCCGCCATGATCCTGGGCATGGGCAAATACAAACTGTCCCAGTTCTTCAAATTTGCGCTGCCCATGTATTTCATTCAAATTCTCGCTTTGGCCATCGGCGCCATGGTCGCGTTCCCCATGTAATGAACCCCGCCGTGCCGGAGCCCTTTGACACGGGCTCCGGCTCCTTTTTATAATAGGAGGAGACCGAAATGGAATATTACGCCTATGTGTCCACCCGGGCCTGCTATGACCCCGCCCGGACGATTTTTGTTTTTGCGCCCCAGCAGGATGCCGCCACCCTGCAGGGTGCAGCCCGCTTCGCCCGGACATCCGGCTGGCAGGCTTTGGCGGAATACGACGGTGCCGTGCTGATCGTACCCGTTGCGCCCCAGGGCTGGCAGGCCGAGCCGGACACTCTGCCCGGCCAGCTCTTTGACCAGGTGCGCAACCGCTTTGCCAGCCGCTGCGGCAAAAGCCTTCTGGGACGGCGTGGAATGCTGTGGTGCTGGGAGACCATGGTGTATTGGGTAGGTTACGGTGAGGGCGCCGCTTTCGCCGGGCGCTGTGCCGCCGCGGCCCCCAATCGGTTTGCGGCCGCGGCCCTTGTGGATGGTGCGGCTGCGGATTACAGCGCGGGACGCCGCCCTTCGGACCACTGGCTGGTGAAGCACGTCAGCGAAGGCTACCATTCCTGTAACGATGACATTCCCGCCTGTCTGTGGCTGCTGGATGTCCCGCCGGAAGGCACAGCCGCTGCGGTGCGCCATTACGCCGAAGTCAACGGGTTCGATCCAAAGCGCCCGACCCCGTGTCAGGTGGGCGGTATTCCAGCACTGCGCTATGCCGCCGATGGCACCACCGCTGCCCAGCTGCTGGTTTCCGACGGTCCCTGCCCGCAGGGACCCGCTTTGGCGCTGGCCATTCTCAACGGTCTGTTCGACCATGTGATCCGCTGGAAAAACGGCCCGGACGGAACGCTGGCGCGCATCTCCGGCCGTCCGGATTTCTATTCCAACGGCCGCTTTGAAATGACTTCTGTCACAGTCAATTGCCTGGAATACGCCTGTGCTGTGCATCTGCCCCAGGGCATGAGCAAAGAACAGGCGCGCGGCCTTCCGCTGGTTTTCACCGTGCACGGCCGCGGCGAACCCGCCTGGCTGTTTGCCGAGAAAAACGGCTGGGATACACTGGCCGACGAGACCCGCGCCTTTGTGCTGGCCGCGCCGGACTCTCCGGGTAACATCTGGCAGGCAGGCCGGGACGCCGACGCCTTCGGCGCGCTGATCGACCATCTGTGCCAGTGCTACGGTCTGGACCGCACGCGGGTGTACCTCACGGGCTTTTCCAACGGCGGTTCCATCACCCGGGAGATGGGCACGCTGCACCCGGAGTGGTTTGCCGCCATCGCCCCCTTCAACGCGCCGGTGCACGTGCCGGACGTGGTCATGGACGACGCGGTGGCCCCCTCTTTGGAAGCGTCGGGCTTTGAACTTCCCTACTGGGTCACCGTGGGTGACAACGATCCTGCTGCCGTCGTGGATGTGGACGAACAGCTGGAACCGCTTTTGAAGGTCAACGGCTGCGCCCTGCGGCCTGCGCAGGGGCTGACCACCCGCTTTGCGCCGGATGAGATCCGCACCGGAGACAACTGGTACACTCCGGAACGGGGATACCGGCAGGGCAGCCGGTTCACCACACTGGTCTACCGGGGACAGAACGGCGAGGTGCGCGTAGGCTACACCGTGATGAAGGACATGCCCCACGGCGCCATTACCGAACAGAGCCGCGCGTGCTGGGAATTTTTGCATGGTTTCCGCCGCCCGGCGGGTGAAAAACACGTTTTGTGGGAAGCGGAGGGTGCATCATGCTGAAAGGTCGGCTGAAACACATCGAGCTTTGCAAAGGCAAACCCGCACCCGGATGTCTGAATGAATTTGACGCCATGCTGCGGCGCGTGCCGGACCCGGACGCCCCGATTACAGACGAGCAGGGCAATCGCCGAAGCCTGTATCTGTATCTGCCCGCCTCGGGGGTGATCCCCTGCTCTTCCGGGGTGGTGGTGCTGCGCGACGGTGCAGACGAAGCCTCTGCCGCAGAACTGCTGGAGCACACCGGCTGGGCCGACCGGGCCGAGCGGGACCACTATGTCCTTCTGCTGCCCAACCCTGTGTCCGGCTGGGGCCCGGATGAAGATGCTTTCTCCATCCACTGGCTGACCACGGCCACGCAGCAATACCTGTTGGGATGCAAAGTACACCGCACCAGCGTCTATCTGGCGGGATTCGGCCGTGCCGCATCGCTGGCCGCCCGCATGGCTTTGCGCCACGGCGGCCTGTTGGCCGGTGTCTATCTGGAAGGGGCCGCTTTCTCTGGAGAAAGCGCCGCACCGGTGCCGGCCTGGCTGGTGGACTGCGACCCCCGGCTGGAGCGCGCCATGGGCCGGGCTGCGCGTGCGGCGGGCTTCCCCTTCCGCAGCTTTCGCAAGCCGGAGCAGTCTTTGTGCACAGATGCCTGGGACGCACTGTTTCTGGGGCTGCGGCGCTGGCCCACCGGCGGCGACGGCACCGTGACCCGCAAATACACGGAACAGGAGATGGGCCTGACCTGTTTTGAAAACCAGACATTTCTGGGCGACAATGGCGGCATGGCCCACACCTGGTATGAATTTGCTCCGCAAAACCCGGCCGGGCAGCGGCTTTCGCTGCTGTTTGCCCTGCATGGTGGCGGCACATCGGCCAAATATTGTGCCGAACAGAGCCGCTGGCACGAGCTGGGTGCCAAATACGGATTTTATGTGGTCTATCCCCATTGCAGCGCCGATGCCGTTTGGAACGCGGGCTGCGACGAGCGCCGCCCCAGCGACGAAGAGTACCTGCTGCGGCTGTATCGCTACCTGCTGGATAAATATCCCATCGACCCCGGACGTGTCTACTGCGCCGGATTTTCCATGGGCAGCCTGATGACCCAGTGCATGGGCATGCTGCATGCGGAACTGTTTGCCGCCATCGCGCCCTTTTCGGGTTATCTGTTTCCGTCCTACTGGGACGGCCCGCAGCTGAGTGAGACCCAGCCCTTCGCCCTGACGGCTCGCCGCATGGAATGGATGCGGCAGGCCCAAGCACAAAACCGGGATACCCGGCTTCCGGTCATTCAGTTTCACGGCGACCGGGACAACACCTGGCAGGCAGAGGCGGGTGAGCGAACCCGGGATTACTGGGCCCGGCGCAACGGCGTTCCCGTTCCGGATCTGAGTGCGCCTACCCGGCGCGAAGGCGCGGACGGACGTTTTTCCGTCTTCGACTGCTGTGACGGTACAGGCTTGTGCCTTTACCGGTTTGTCTCAGTGGCCGACCTTCCCCATGCGGTGGATCTGCGCCAGCCCTATCTGGCCTGGCGCTTTCTGGCGGGCTTTGCCCGCAGTGCAGACGGCAGCCTGCAAATTGACCCGGTCTGATTCTGTCAACCAAGGAGGATGTATATGAACGAACATTGGAAAAATCTGTTTACGCCGGTGCAGATCGGCTCCTGCCAGATCAAAAACCGGTTTGCCATGGCCCCTATGGGGCCTCTGGGACTGGGCGACGCCGAAGGCGGCTTCAACCAGCGCGGCATTGATTATTACACCGAGCGCGCCAAAGGTGGCACCGGTCTGATCATCACCGGAGTGACCTTTGTGGAAAACGAAGTGGAACAGCACGGCATGCCCAACTGCCCCTGCTCCACCTACAACCCGGTGCAGTTTGTGCGCACCGCCCGGGAGATGACCGAGCGCATCCACGCCTACGGAGCCAAGGTATTTTTGCAGATGTCGGGCGGATTTGGCCGCGTGACCATTCCCACCAACCTGGGCGAATTTCCACCGGTGGCACCCTCGCCCATCCCCCACCGCTGGCTGGATAAGATCTGCCGGGAACTGACGAAGGACGAGATTCATTACATCGTAAAAAAATTCGGCGACGGCGCCTACAACGCTCAGCGCGCCGGGTTTGACGGTGTGGAGATTCACGCTGTGCACGAAGGATACCTGATCGACCAGTTTGCCATCTCCCTGTTCAACAATCGCACCGATGAATACGGCGGATGCCTGGAAAACCGGCTGCGCTTCGCCCGGGAGATTGTGGAAGAAATCAAAAAACGCTGCGGGAAAGACTTCCCCGTGGCGCTGCGCTACAGTCCCAAGAGCATGATGAAGGACTGGCGTGTAGGCGCGCTGCCCGGCGAGGAGTTTCAGGAAGCGGGACGCGATCTGGACGAGGGCGTGGAAGCGGCCAAGCTTCTGGTCCAATACGGCTACGACGCGCTGGATGTGGACGTGGGCACCTATGACGCCTGGTGGTGGAACCATCCCCCCATGTACCAGGAGAAAGGCCTGTACCGCAAGTATGCCAAGCTGATGAAGGAGACCGTGAACGTTCCCATCCTCATGGCCGGCCGCATGGATGACCCGGACATGGCCTCGGCCTGCATTGCGGACGGGACCTGCGACATCATCAGCCTGGGGCGTCCTTTGCTGGCGGACCCGGACTATGTAAACAAACTGCGGGCGGGCCTTCGCCGGACCATCCGCCCCTGTCTTTCCTGCCACGAGGGCTGCATGGGCCGCATTCAGGAGTATTCGCTTTTGAACTGCGCGGTAAACCCCCAGGCCTGCCGGGAACGGGACATGGCCTACCGCCCTGTTTGCCGCCCCAAAAAAGTTCTGATCGTGGGCGGCGGCGTAGCCGGCTGCGAAGCGGCCCGGGTGCTGGCGATCCGCGGGCACGAACCGCATTTGTTTGAAGCGGGCGACCGTCTGGGCGGCAACCTGATTCCCGGCGGCACCCCGGACTTCAAGGAAGATGACCGCGCGCTGGCCGCCTGGTACGCCCAGGAGCTGGAGCGCCTGCGTGTTCCCGTAACGCTGAATCATCCTGTGGACAAAGCGCAGGTACTGGCCGGCGGTTACGACGCGGTGATCGTTGCCACCGGAAGCACGCCCAAGGTGTTCCCGCTGGGCGATGACGCCCATGTGCACACGGCCGCGGATGTTCTGACCGGAAAAGCCACGGTGGGCCAGCGCGTGGTAATCGTGGGCGCGGGCCTTGTAGGCTGTGAAACAACGCTGTGGCTGCGCGAGCAGGGCAAGGACGTCACGCTGGCCGAGGCCCTGAGCAAACCGCTGGCGGTCAACGGTCCTCTGTGCCACGCCAACAGCGAAATGCTGGAAGCGCTTCTGCCCTACAAAAAAATCTCTGTGGTCACCAATGCCTCGGTCCGCTCCTTTGAAAACGGTCGGGTGCTTGTACAGACCCCGCAGGGCGAACAGACGCTTTTGGCGGACGACGTGATCCTGTGCGTGGGATACCGCGAGCAGAACGATTTGTATCACCAGCTGGAATTTGACGTAGCGGACCTGCATCTGGTGGGCGACGCACGCAAAGTGGCCAATATTATGTACGCCATTTGGGACGCCTTTGAAGTAGCCAATCATCTGTAAACCCAAAAAAGCCCCATCCACCAAAAGTGGATGGGACTTTTTGGGTTTCTGTTCAGCCGCCGCAGGGATGCGAAGGCGCATTGTCGCGTGTATGGCTGTTCTGGCTGGGGTCCTTCATGCACAGATGGACTGCCGCCGTGGTAAAGGTCTGGGGCAGCGCCAGAATGTTGGGATTGGGGCCCACATACTTTTTCATGGCGTCGGCCAGCGCTTCCTCAAAGGTGGCGCGGGTCTTCAGGCCCATGCCACGGGCAATGCCCGGCTCCCGGGCGCCTACAATATAAATCGCACTGGTATGCTCTTCCGCCAGGTGGCCACAGCTCATCATAGAGAACCCATGGAACGGATGGAATGCATTGGCAAAACGGTATTTGCGGATGTACTCCTCCTTGGTGGCAAAGTACTCGCCATACCGGTTCATGTCCGGCAGAATGTTCATGTAATCATGCTGGAACATATCATACAGTTCCCGAAGATAGGGCCAACGCTCGTCGTGGAAATAGCCGTCGCAGATACTGGATACAATGAACACGCAGTGGTCGGCCAGCACCCGTTTGTGGCGGATCACCTGGGCGGACAGCGCCTGCATCATCTGGATGGGGTTGGTCCCCATGCCGTTGCCATAATGGAAATTGGTGGGCATACCGAATACGACTACGTCGTATTTCTTTTCCGCCCAGTGCACATAGGTGCGTTTGTCGGCCATCTTCCAGCTGATGGGCTGCATCTCTTTGGCCCAGCCGGAATTGATCTCGATCTGGCGGGATTTGGTATCCAGCACCGCGTCACAGCAGAAGAATTTTTTACCCATTTTCTCTTCCATCAGCATGCCCTGCTGATCAAATTTATGCCGCATTTCACTGTTGGTAGACACCGGCACAAAGTCCTGACGATGCATGACCTGGGGCACGTGATGAGCCGAGATACTGCGCCAGTGGCTGATTCCCGTGGCGCAGTGTTTGTATCCGCCCGAATACCCGCCATAAGGATTGCCCTGGGTGTGGCCGATAAGAATGGCCACATCTGCGTCGTACACATACTTGTTCATGATCACATGATCGCCCTGGGCCGTATAACCCAAATCCACCAGATGATCATAATCTTCTGAGTCGTGACTGGTAATCTGACCGCTGGGATAAAATTCGTTAAACAGCTCCGGGCCGAGAATGGTTTTCATCTCCGGCACGGTGGCACGGGGATGCAGGCCATTGGAAAACAGCAGCAAAATGTCCCTCTTTTCCACGCCCACGCTGTACAGCTCGTCCAGGCACGCACGAATGGCCACTTTCCGATGGCTGGTGGGCTGGTTGCCTCCCTTGACAATGTCCGGAATGACGAATACCACCTTGCTGCCTTTGTGGGCCAGTTCGGTCAGCGTCGGCATGCCGATGGGGTTGCGGATGCTTTTCAGCGTAGCGTCGTACAGCGCGTCCCATGTCTGCTCGATGCAAGGGGGGTCAGGTACGGTGACGCCCGGAATAAACACATCCGTGGTATCCGGCAGTTCCGCGCTCATCATTCCCTGCCCGTATTCAAAATCAAGTTTCATTTCGTTTTACCTCTTTTCCCTGTAATTCCAATGCCAGACCGGGAGGCATAGAAAAACAAATCGCTTGTTACCACCATTTGATCTGATCGGTCACATATTTACGGATCTTGATGAACTCCGGAGAGGTCACGTCCCTGGGATGGGGCAGGTCCACATGGACCTCTTCTTTGATGGTAGTGGGTTTGTTGCTCAGAATCAGAATCCGCTCGGCCAGATAGGTGGCCTCTTCGATGTTGTGCGTGATAAACACCACGGTGCTGCCCAGTTCCTTCCACAGGCGGATAACCTCGTCTTCCAGATAGAAGCGCAGTTTGATATCCATTTGGCTGTACGGCTCGTCCATCAGCAGCAAATCGGGGTTCATGGCAAATCCGCGGCCGATGATCACACGCTGGGCGCAGCTTACGGAGAGCTGATGCGGATAGGAGTGACGAAACTCCTCCAGACCCAGCAGCTTGATGATGCTTTCCACACGCTCTTTGATCTGTGCCTCGGGCAGCTTTTTCAGCTCCAGGCCGAAGCGCAGGTTTTCTTCCACGGTTTTCCAGGGAATGGCAGACGGCTCCTGAAACACAAACGCCAGGTTGTGCTTGTGGGGGTCGGCCGGTTTGCCGTCAATGTACAAATCACCGGAAGAAGGCTGAATGATGCGGGTCAGCAGATTCAGGAAGGTGGTCTTGCCACAGCCGGTAGGGCCTACGACGCAGACGAACTCGCCCTTTTTAATGTTGAACGAAATGTTGTTCAGCACCTGCAGATCGCCGAAATTTTTGCTTAAGTTCCGCACCTCAACTTTGTATTCGGGGTTATGAACGTACTGATTGTCCATTTTTCTGCCTCCTCACAATGCCAGATCGGTATTATCAGAGATTTCTTTCCGTATGCGGAGGAAATCCGGAGACACCGTGTCACGCGGGCGCGGCAGATCGATGTCATAAATGGCCTTTACGTGGGCGGGACGGTTGCTCAGCAGCACAATGCGGTCGCCCAGATACACCGCCTCTTCAATGTTGTTGGTAACAAAGATGATCGTGCGCTTTTCGCTCTGCCAGATCTTCTGAATCTCTTCCTCCATGGAATAGCGCGTCTGCGCGTCCAGCGCACCGAAGGGCTCGTCCATCAGAAGGATCTCCGGGCTGTTGGTGTAAGCCCGCGCGATGCCAACGCGCTGCTTCATACCGCCGCTCAACTCGTTGGGATAACTTTTTTCAAACCCCTGCAAACCTACCAGATTGATGTATTTCTGCGCGGTCTTGCGGCGCTCTTCCTTGGGGACGCCGGCCATTTTGGGGCCGACTTCCACATTTTCCATTACCGTTTTCCAGGGCAGAAGCGATGTTTTCTGGAACACCATGCCGATGCGGGAATCGCTGCCGTGAATCACCTCACCGTCCAGACGAATCTGGCCATCCACCGGCTCTTCCAAGCCGCTGATCATGTTGAGCAAAACTGTTTTGCCGCAGTAGCCCGGTCCCAAAATCACCAGAAACTCGCTGTCATACACGTCGAAATTGACGTCCTGCACCGCGTCAAACGCCTTGCCGTTGAGAATGTAGCTTTGAGAAATATGTTCCAAGCTCAGCTTGACTTTCTTACCGTCCAAGGACAAACCCACCTTTCAATAAGCTGCATTGCGATCGCCAGGATCGCGCCGATGATGCCGATGCAGATCATGGACAGAAGTACCAGGGGCAGATCGCCCGAGTCCATGCCGCGCGTGATCAGGAAGCCTACACCGGACTTGCCGCCCAGCATCTCTGCCGCCAGAACCACCATCCATGCGGCGCTGGCCGACGTGCGCACGCCTGCGAAGATGGCGTCCAGAGCCGAAGGAATGGCAAAGTCCAGCAGCATCTGCCACTTGTCCGCGTTGAAAATGCGGCCCACATCCAGGTATTGCTGGTCCACGTTGCTCATGCCCGCCTGAGTATTGACCACAACCGGCATAACTGCGCCGATAAACACCACCAGGATCTTCGGGAATTCACCGGTGCCGAACCAGATGGTGATCAGAGGAATCCATGCCAGAGGCGGCACCACACGGAAGGCCGTGAAAATGGGGCCCAGCAGCGCGTTGGCCTTTTTGTTCCAGCCGATCAGAATACCGAAGGAGATGCCCAGCACCCAGGACGCGATCAGCGCGACGAGAACGCGGCCCAGACTGGCAAGAATATGCTGCCACAGGCTCAGTTTCTGAATGGGTTTTTGCATAAATTTCAAAAAGCGGTCATACACCGCCATCGGCGAGGGAAAGGATGTGGAGTCGTTGCCCGAAGCCACAACCCACAGGGTGAGCAGCAGAAGAATGGAGATGACCGGCAGAATTTTGTATACGGTGCGGCGCACGCGCTCCTGCTGCTCGCTTTTGCTGAGGGTCACTCCTGCACTCTTTTTACTCATTTTTTCCACCCCAATACTTTGTTCTCAACCTTGCTCAGAATTGCGGTGAAGATCACGCCGATGATGCCGATGACCACAATGCCCAGCAAAATCAGGTCCGGACGGGCAAACTGACGGCCCATCAGGATCATGTAGCCCAGGCCGGAGGACGCAGCCAGCATTTCGGCGGCCACCAGTGTTGCCCATGCGTTGCCCAGGGCGACACGAACACCCGCGAACACCATGGTCATGGACGACGGAATGCCGATCTTCCAGAAAATCGTAAAATTGGAAGCGCCGCATGTCTTGGCAAAATTGATAAGCACCGGACTGGTCTGCTTGATGCCGGTGTACGCATTGATGACACATGGAACAAACGCGGAGAAAAACACGATAAATGCCTTGGCCGGCAGACCAATGCCCAGCCAGACAATGGTCAGCGGAATCCAGGAAACTGGCGGAATAGGGCGAATCAATTCAAAGATGGGACGAATAAAACTTTCAAATCCGCCGTACCAGCCCATCAAAAGCCCCAGAGGAATGCCAATGATGATCGCCAGGAAAAAGCCCGTGAGCGAAACCTGAAGGCTGGCCAGGATATTCACGCCCAACACCGCGCCGTCAGGGTTGGGATCGGTCAGTTTTGTGATAAAAAGTTTGAGAATAGTGCTGGGCGCCGCCAGATATCGGCTGTTGGCAATGCCCGTATCGGACACGATCTCCCAGATCAGAAGGAACACCGCCACGCCCGTGACCGACAACATCATATACATCTGTTGGGTGCGGCGCTTGCGCTCCTGCACCATGGCAATGCGTTGCTCCTGTGTGATGTGCTTGTTTCCTTCAGAGACAGAGCTCATGAGCTGTCCTCCTCGCTTTCTGTTTTCAAGCAGTCTGCCCGCGATCACACAAATCGCGGGCAGGCCGTTTCAGTCTTTCAATCCATCAGTTGTACTGCACGCCCAGAGCGTCCATATCCGCAAGGCATTCCGCAGCGATGGAACCATCGGTCATCTCGTTGTCCAGAATGGTGTTGCGGTCTTCTTCGCTGTACTTGCCAATGCTGATCAGGAAGTCCATAGTGACCAGCAGGTCTTTCTCTGCCTGCAGCAGATCGCGGCTGGTGTACAGGCCCGCATCGTCGGGGCTGGCTTCGCTCATCAGCTTGGCCACTTCGGAAACGGTCGGGCATGCATAGTAGCCCATAACCTCTTCGGCAATGTGCTCATCGCAAGCGATGCCTTCGTTCTCGCAGCTCTCCAGATACAGTGCAACCGCCTCGTCCATGTTCTCTTCGGACTCGTTGCACCACTGCCAGGTCAGATAATAAACTTCCCAAGCAGCTTTGACCAGCTCGCGGCGCTCGGACAGCGCTTCCGGCGTAGCCATAAAGCCGTTGAACACGGTGATGCCCAGCGTACCGGCGTCATCCACACGCACAAAGCCGGCGTCCTCAGCAGAGGTGGCAATGGCGTTCCACACGGCGATGCCGTCGCCCTGACCGCCCTTGAACGCAGTCAGCGCACTGGCGATATCCATGTTGACGGATTCGATGTCATCAAAGGTCAGACCCAGCTCTTCCAGCTCGCCGCCCAGAATCATCTGTGCGTTGGTGCCGGTGGGATACAGCCAGGTGGTTCCCTTCCAGTCTTCGGCGTTCTTATCGGCCAGGTTGCCGTCTGCACGTACGAACAGGCCCATGTTTTCCTCGTAGTCCGCCACACCGATGCACACCAGATCATAACCCAGCATACCCACCAAATCGCCCGCAGCGCCAGCCGTTGCTACGTCCCAGCTGCTGCTGGCTTCCATCATGGCGGGGCCATTGGTATACGGCTCGTATTCCACATCAATGTTCAGCTCGTCAAAGAAGCCTTTCACGTCTGCAATGTAGAACGGGACAGCGTGAGCAGAGCCCGCGAAGTAACCTACCCGCAGAGTCTGGCGTTCCTCAAAGGGCTTCAGGCCAAACGTGGTTTCGGAAGCGTCTGTGGCTGCGCCCGTGCTGCCGGAAGCAGATTCGCCGGCATCTTCGCTACCGGAAGCTGCGCCGCCGCAGGCTACCATGCTGAACGCCATTGAAAGCGCCAGTACCAATGCAAGCAATTTCTTCATAACCATTTCCTCCTCAAACAAATTTCACATAATAACGTTCAAATAGCGGGAAAATCAATCATTTTTTGATGCTTGGTAAACCCGCTCTCGCTACAACCAAATCGTAGCATGGGGTTTTAAGGCATGCAATTGCAATAAACGCAAACGTTTGTATTTTTTGCCACCTATTGCGTTTTTTGCCGAAATTTGCTATGCTCTTATTGCAACATAATGTATAATTTAAAGCTTTTGTGTTTAATATTTTAGTGATTTTAACAATAAAAAACACGAAATTCAGCGAATTCACTAAGCGCAAACGTTTGTGTTTTAGCCAAAAGGGAGGTTTTTTCATGGGATTGAAGGAAATCGCCAAAATGACGGGCTATTCCGTCTCTACCGTGAGCCGTGTTTTAAATAATAAAAGCAAATATGCTTCCTCAAAAGCGGAGAAGGAAATCTGGTCCGCTGCGCAAAAACTGCACTACGCGCGCAACGACGCAGCCGTTCATCTGAAAACCGGAAAAAGTGCGCATTTCAGTGGGCACGGACCTTACCGCATCGGCATCGTCATGGCGCGCGGTTTGGAATCTCTGGAAGATGAATTCTATCAGCGAATCGAAGAGGGCATTCGCAGTACCGTATTGAAAGCAGGACATCAGCTGGGAGAGACATTCATGCTGCGAACTGTGCTGCAGAATCCTCAGTGCCTAGCAGATATCAACGGCATTGTGCTGATTGGAAAATGCAACGTGCATAATCTAACGTCTCTGCGCACTATTTGCAAACACATCGCCTGTACGGGCATGAATCCTTATTACATGGAGATCGATCAAATCTACTGCAACGGCGAGCACATTGCACGCACCGCCGTACAGCACCTTTTGTCCAAAGGACATCAGAAAATTGGTTATGTAGGCGAGTGCAACGGCGATGTGCGCTATTTTGGCTACCGACAGGCGGTCAAAAGCAGCAATCTGGACATGGATACTCCCTATGTGTTTGATGTGCCCCAAACTGCAGAGGGTGGACGGCAGGCAGCCCGGCAATATCTGGTTTCCGAAGACTGCCCCACGGCTGTGTTCTGCGTGAACGATGTGAGCGCCATCGGATTTATTGAAGCTCTGAAACTGCTGCGGCCACAACAGCCACTCCCGGCCGTTATCGGCATTGGCGATATCAGCAAGTCTCTGGAGATCCAGCCGGCGCTGACCACCATTCATCTGCCCTTGTGGGAGATGGGAAATATTTCGGCGCGTATCCTTCTGGACAGCATTGAGGGACTGCACAGCATTCCCCTGAAGGTGGACCTGCCTTACAAACTGGTCTGTCGCCAGAGCTGCTGAAACTCTGCACAAATAAAAAAACCGGTCCGCACGGACCGGTTTTTTGTTGTCTATTTCGCACCGTACAGAGGCCCGTACGCCGTACACGCCCGAAAGTCGGCCCCAATGGGATCATCTGCGCCAAACTGTTTCCAGAGATCCGGCCGAAACAGCTGCTCAAACGGCAGATTATGAAGACTGACCGGAACGCGCAAGATGGATGCCAACGTGGCAAACGCAGCGCCCACATGCCCCGGACACAACACACAGTGATTGCTGCCCCAGCTCTCCATCATGCGGTAGACACTTCCACTGGCGGGCCGGTCGGTGCTACGCGGCACGAAAAACACCTGCGGCCAGGTAGGATCCGTTCGGTTCGTCACTCCGTCGGCCACCGGGTCGGGCAAGTTCACCGTGCATCCCTCCACGATCTGAAGTGTCGGACCCAGTCTATGGACCATGTTCAGGCGCACCATCGTCAACGGAACTCCTCCCTCAGCCCGAAAGCTCACCGAGAATCCGCCGCCCCGGAACACCGCTCTTTTGGCAGCATGCCACTGCACATGCGACTGACAGCGAGCTACATCTTCATCCGTCAAATTCCAAAACGGCTTAATCGCAGGGGCCCCATTTTCCCGGGCGCCCATGCATCCGTCCAGTGCCATGGAGCCGGAATTGGTCAGATAAAAAAAGCCATCCGGTGTCTGCGAAGGCACATCGCCATATCGGGCACGCAGAGCCGCAGCGCTCCAATATCCACGCACATCACAGAACAGCTGCGCGCCGCCCGTAAGCAGCGCACCGAACAGCATGGCCGCTGCCTGCAGCGCATCGTTCTCTGTAGCAATCGGGTGCGGCCGGCGCGGACCGTTCCAGTCAAAACCGGCATTCAGCACCGACTCGGCAAAGTCATTGGTCGGCATCCAGTCAGTCCAATGGCGTTGCCCCTGAAAACTGGCAGTCAGCGCGTCAAACCCCTGCGCAGCTTCAGCAAATCCCTGTTCGGCCAGCATCGGATTTCCATCCATCAGATCCCTCAGGATCAGAGCCATCTTGACGCACACATCCCAATCCCGCTCTTTTTCTTCCTGCGTGCGCCGCATCTGCGGCGGATTGGGATCTTCTCCCTCCAGACAGAAAGAGCGAGCCCATCGCCGGGCTTTCGCATATTCCGCCTCGTCATACACCTGTTCTTTGAGGCGGCGCAGCACTTCCGACATATCCACCGACTGAACCCGCATGCCCAGGTATCGCCGGTAAAAGTCATGCTCCGGACCCGCAGCGCCAATGCCCATGCACGTAGTACCCACGCACAAGTATGCCTTTCGCCGCATCTGAGCCACAGCCAGAGCGCACTGACCAAAGAGAACGATTTTTTCTGCCACATCCGTGGGGATCGAAACGTCGTCCGCATCCTGAATATCCATCCCGTACACCTTGAACAGAGGCACCCCCACCTGAGCCGCAGCAGCCGCCTGCGCTCCCATAAACACCGTCCCGGGAGCGTTGCTGCCCGAAAGGCCCCAAATCAACTGCGGGATCTGCGCATCATCATATAAAATCTCCATGGGGTAGGACCAGGCCCGCGCTACATGAACCACCGCGCCCACGTTCTGACGCCGAAACGCCTCCATCGTGCGAACCGCATCCACCGAACTTCCTACCGGGTCGGACATCACGCAGCGAACCGGCGTTCCATCTGCGTAAAACACATGTTCTTCCAACAATCGGCATACCTGACGCGTCAGATCCAGCACTGGCTGCGACTGCGCTGTTCGCAGGCTGTCCCGACCATCCACAATCGCCCGGACACCAATTACCGGGCGCTCCGCCAGTGTCTCCATTGCAAGCACACTCCTTTCACAAGGCCACCACTGCCTTGATCAGCGTAACCGCACCGCCAAAAGCCATTAAAAGATAAATCGACCGTTTCAAGGCAGCACCATCAATACGGGACGCCGCCTTTTCACCCCATAACCAACCGGCCACAGACGCAACCGTCCCCACTCCTACAGGCAGGAGCAGCGCAGCAGTCATCATTCCGCCGGAAATCCGCAATACATTGTTGCCCAGCACAGTCAACACCAGGCACAGGCAGTTGTTGGCCAGATACTCTTCTCGGTCCCGGGAAACGGTCAGAAAATACAGCGCCATCAGGGGACCGCCGATGCCGAACAGCCCGCCGGTCACGCCGGAAAACGCACCGCAGAACAAAGAGACCCACAGGCTTTGTTTCAGATGCAGATTGGGGGCCAGCCACATCAGATAGGCAGCCATTCCCACCAAAAACGAACCGAACGCCATCTGCAGCCACGCCAGATTTTGCGCAGAACGGGCCAATTCAATGGCCCAGCTGCTGGCCAGAAGATAAATGGCCGTGGGCCACAGCACCGACAGCGGGCGGACAGCACGGCGGTGGCGCCACGCCATCAGCCCCAGCATCGTAAGCACAATCAGGTCCGATATCACCGGCGCCGTTTTCACCCCGTACAGTCCAGGCAGAAAAATCATCAGAAGAATGCTGCCACCGAACCCCGTGACGCCCTGCACAAACCCGGCGGCACATGACGCCGCCAACAGCAGCAACAACCCCCACTCCATTTCCTTCCCCCGCTTTGCAAGACTTCCCGAACCGTCAAAAATTTTTTCTCACGCGTTCAAATACAACCGGATGATCTCCAGATACTCTTCCGGATAAAAACCAATTTCGCCGGAAAAGCGGGTCAGCGCAATCAACCCGCCATCGATCTCCGGGATGGATGCCAGCATGGCAGCATTGTCGCTTTTCAGGCCGCCGCCATACACCACGTCCACCGGGACCTGTTCCTTGATAAAGCGCGCAATCTTTTCGATGTACGGCCGGTCCGCCGGGGTCTTTCCCGGTCCGATGCTCCACACCGGCTCATATGCCACCACCACACGGCTCAGGTCAACACCCGCAAGACCAATGCGAAGCTGTGCGCCCAGCACTCCCTTCCAGTCGGCCTGCTCTTCGGCCTTTTCTCCAACGCAATACAGCACTTTCATACCTGATGCCTGGGCACAGAGGATCTCCCGGTTCAAAATACGGTTCACTGCCGCGTTGTCTGTCACGCCCGCTTCCGCCAGAACACCGGCCTTTTCGCCCCGCTCTTCACAGTGGCCGATCAGTGCCCATGAACAGCCCAGCGCAGCAGCAGCCGCCGCGGGGCGGCAGGAAGTAAAGGCTCCAAAGTTTCCGCCCGCAGACACGTTCTCCCGATAGACACCCTGGCACCCCAGCTGAACAACACTGCCGGTTTGTCGTGCCGCAGCTGCCGGAATCAGGTGCGCTTCCGGAAAGAAGTCTACAAACTCCACCTGTGCCGGATCAAAGGCAGTCAGTTCGTTCTGTGTAGCCTTCACCAGAAACGATCCCCACTCCGCCGGACTCGTCAGGCGATTCACCCCACCTGCCTTTGCAGGCACATCAAATCGTTTCAAATTCAAAAAAACATGTTTCATCGTCTTTTTCCTCCTGTTTACACCGCATGGTTTTCCATTTTGAAAAAGTGCGCAAGGCTGCTGCAGCAAGGTCCTTTTTAAATTTATTATGAAATCGGCCGTGTGGTTTGTCAACGCGAACTTCCTCTTTCCGGGCCGGAAAATGAGCAAACGTTCTCAGTGCAGGCATTGTGAAAACCGTGCAAAAATCGTATAATCAAACCCAAAGGAGAGATTTATTATGGCAAAGCGTGTATTTGTGGTGGTCTTAGATTCCTTCGGCGTCGGACAGGCGCCGGACGCCGCCGACTTTGGCGACTGCGGCGCCAACACTCTGCGTTCCATCGCTCAAAATCAAAATTTCCACTGCCCCAATCTGACCCGCATGGGGCTGTTTAATCTGGACGGTGCAGATGCGCTTTTGCCAGACTCCGCCCCCATCGGTGCCTTTGCCCGTCTGCGGGAATGTTCCCGCGGAAAGGACACCACCATCGGCCACTGGGAGATTGCCGGGGTGGAGAGCACCACGCCTCTGCCCACCTACCCCAACGGCTTCCCGCCTGAAATCATTCGGGAATTTGAGCACATCACCGGCCGCGGTGTTCTGTGCAACAGGCCTTATTCCGGGACCCAGGTGCTGCGGGATTACGGCGAAGAACACCTGCGCACCGGAGCGCTGATCGTCTATACGTCGGCGGACTCCGTATTTCAGGTAGCGGCCCACGAATCGGTGGTCCCGGTGGAACAGCTGTACGAATATTGCCGTGCGGCCCGTGCCATGCTCACCGGAAAACACGGCGTGGGACGCGTCATCGCCCGCCCCTTTGAGGGAACCTGTGCCGAAGACTTTCGCCGCACAGCCCGCCGCCATGACTTCTCCCTGACACCGCCGGCCCCCACCATGCTGGACGTCCTATCCGGCGCAGGGCTGGATGTGCTGGCCGTGGGAAAAATCCGCGACATTTTTGCCGGGCGCGGTGTGACCGAACATTTTCCCACATCCGGAAACGCAGAGGGCGAGCAAACGCTGTTGCAGCTGGCACAGCGGGATTTTCACGGTCTTGCCTTTGTGAATCTGGTAGACTTCGACATGCTGTACGGTCACAGGCGCAACATCGACGGATATGCCCGGGCGGCTTCTGCCTTTGACCAAACGCTGGGGCAGCTGCTGCCCTTGCTGCGCGCCGACGACTTGCTGATGATCACTGCGGACCACGGCTGCGACCCCGGATTTCTCCGGTCCACCGACCACACCCGGGAATATGTGCCGCTGCTGATGTGCGGTGAAAGCGTTCGCGCAGGGCTGAACCTGGGCACGATAAACGGATTCGGCGCAGTGGCCGCCACCGTGTGCGGCTGGCTTGGCGTATCCGCCGAACTGCAAGGGGAAAACCTTTTGCCACGCATTCTCCAATAAACACAAACAAAAAGACGGGCAAAAAATTGCCCGTCTTTTTATTTTACTGTTTCGCCTCTTCCCGGTAATCTTTTTTCAGGGAAAAGCCTCTGCCCTTCACCTCGGTGACCCGGCTGATCACCAGAAAACTCTCGGGGTCGATGGCCCGGATGAGCTTTTCCACCCGGGGCAGCTCCCGGTTGGAAACAATGCTCAGAACGATCTGTGTTTTCTGGCGCAGATAGCCGCTTTCGCCCTCCAACAGTGTGACGCCCCGGTCCACCTGCGTGAGAATGGCCGCGCAGATCTCATCCGACTTCTGGCTGACCACCTTGATTTCGGTGCGGGTGGTGCCCATCAGCAGCATCTTGTCCAGCACGAGCGTATAAATTAATGTAAACAGTACACCATACAGCAATTTTTCCGCCGGCTGGAACAATGTCTGTGAAAGCAGGATGCACACATCGAACCCGTACAGACCCACGGAAACCGGCAGGCGGAACAGCCGGTTCAGAATCAGCGGCGGAATGTCCATGCCGCCGGTAGACGCACCCGCCCGAATGACCACGCCCAGGGCAACGCCGATGCCCAGCCCGCTGAACACCGTGCACAGGAGGATGTCATCGGTCAGCACAAAGTCGCCCAAAACCCGCTGCCAGAATTCCAGTGCCAGCGGGTACAGAAAGGTGCTGGCCAATGTAGTGACCGCAAATGCGCGTCCCAGCACACGCCAGCCCAGCACCAGCATGAGCACGTTGAACACCAGCACAAACGCCGAAAGCGGAACGCCCGTCAGATAATTGGCCGTCAGCCCCAGGCCTGTGGTGCCGCCCATGACCAGATTCGCGGGAAGGACGAACAACTTTACCGTCAAAGCGTACAAAAAGTTTCCGCCCAGCACAGCAGCCGCCGAGAGGATTCGTTTTTCCTGCGCCACAGAATATCACACCCCTTAAAAACAAAAAACGTCTGTCAGAAATTTTCCCTGACAAACGTGGATCGAGGCAATGCCTAATACAACGTTATTTTACCGGGGCGGCAGACGAATGTCAAGCGCCTTTTTCCGGGCGGCAAAATCTGCTATAATGGAAAAAACGCCAAGGGGGAGATTCCATGGAAGCGCGCTTCACCACGCTGCTGTTCGACGCGGACGACACACTGTTCGACACCACCCGCAACGAAGAACAGACCCTGGCCGCTCTGTTTCAGGAAAAAGGGCTGCCCTATGACGAGACGGTTCTGGCCCGGTACCGGGCCATCAGCCGCGAGATGTGGGGCGCTTTTGAGCAGGGCCGCCTGGAAAAGGCGCAGGTCCAGCATGGCCGCTTTGCCCGGCTGGCCCGGGAACTGGGCCTTTCGGCGGACACGTCGGACTTCTTCCCCTCTTTTCACCGACTGAGTCTGGAACGCCTGATTCTGGAGCCGCACGCGCTGGAGGTGTGCCGGGAACTGGCCCGCACCCGCCGGCTTTACGTCATCACCAACGGGACGGCAGCCATTCAGCGGCCCCGGCTGGAGCGCACGGGTCTGGCGCCTTTTTTCACCGATGTATTCGTATCGGAGACGCTGGGCGTTCAGAAGCCTCAGCCCGCTTACTTTGAACGGGTTCTGCAGGCGGCCAGTGCGCAGCCTGCCCACACGCTGGTGATTGGCGACTCTCTGACCAGCGACATCGCCGGCGCCAACCGCGCCGGGCTGCACTGCTGGTGGTACAATCGCGCCGGGGCTGCCAATCCGGGCACGGCAACGCCCGACCGGGAAATTCACGACTTGGCCGAACTGCTGTAGTGGCCGAAAGGAAGATTTGTATGGAAAAAGTATGGGATTGCATTGTGATCGGCGCAGGACCTGCGGGCCTGTCGGCAGCCGTCAATCTGCGCCAGCGCGGCAAGGAGCCGCTGGTACTGAGCGCCGGGGACAATCTGCTGCGCAAGGCCGAACGCGTGGACAACTATTTGGGAATGCCGGGTCTGACCGGCGGCGAGATGATGGACCGTTTCACCGACCATGCGCGGCAGCTGGGCGTGGAGGTGCGTTTGGCACAGGTGGGCAATGTCATGCCCTTGGGCGACACATTTCTGGTGAACGCAGGCGGCGAGATCCTCACCGCCCGCAGTGTAATTCTGGCCTGCGGCGTGTCCAAGGCGCGGGCCGTTCCCGGTGAAGAAGAATTTTTGGGCAGAGGCGTCTCCTACTGCGCTACCTGTGACGGAATGCTTTACCGGGACCGGGATGTGGCCGTGTGGGGCCTTGGGCCCAACGCGCCCGAAGAGGCGGATTTTCTGGCATCCATCGGGTGCCGGGTGCACTATATCGCCGCCAAAAAGCCCCCTCATCTGGCGGACGGCATCCCATTCCTGGAAGGCCGTCTGGAAGCAGTGGAAGGCAGCCAAACCGTGGAGCGCGTTCGCGTCGGCGGTTCGATTGTGCCCGTGACAGGGGTGTTCATTCTGCGCGCATCGGTACCCGCAGGCGCCCTGGTACCGGGTTTGCCCCTGACCGAGGACGGTTACGTCTGTGTGGACCGGCGGCAGTGCACGGAGATTCCGGGGCTGTTCGCGGCCGGTGACATGGCCGGACAGCCGTTGCAGGTGGCCAAGGCCGTGGGAGAGGGATTGACCGCGGGGTTGGCCTGCGCCGAATACCTGGATGGCGCGAGTCGCTGATGCGTCTGCGCACAATGGCAAAGCCGGCCCGGCCGGCTGGAAAAAAATTTGGTTAAAAACACCTTTGCACAAAAAAGTGCAAACAGGTATTATAATAAGTACAACGTGTGGCATGTGACGGCGTAAATCCGGTTGCATGCCACACGTTTTTTATTTTTTCACAACAGGAGGATTTTCATGAAACGAATCAAAGCCGCGTGCCTTTGCCAGACACTGCATTTTCAACAGAAAGAAGACGTTCCGTATGAAGAAGCCGTCCGCCTGACCGACGGCGAAGTGGAGCATTACAAAAAAGCGCTGGAGCGCAGCCGGACCCAGTACCGCATTCTGGAACAAAGCCGCCAGGCAGACGGGTCTATTGTTTTGAAAATTCTCAAGCAATACAACCTGTGCCCTGTGGGCGACTATCTGAAATAAGCGCCGGGATAAGCGCGCGGCCGCCAT